>JBBRRN010000269.1:0-5402 GCA_038200685.1 Nitrospirales bacterium | reverse complement strand
TTGTCGTCCAGTCCAAGGGAACGGGGCATATCGGGCGAGTATTTGGGCCCATTATGCTGCTGTGGTTTGTGTGCCTGGCGGTCCTTGGCGTCGGAAGCATCATCCAGTCTCCTCGCGTCCTGGAATCGTTTAGCCCACTCCACGGGATTCGGCTGCTCGTAGAGCACCCAGTCCAGGGCTTCATGGTCTTGGGGAGTGTGTTCCTCGCCTTAACGGGTGCCGAAGCCTTATATGCCGATATGGGTCACTTCGGGAAAAGGCCCATTCGACTCGGCTGGTATACGATTGTGCTACCGAGTTTGCTGCTTCAATATCTGGGGCAGGGGGCGCTCTTGCTCCGGGAGCCGGAGGCTGTAGCTAATCCCTTTTATCTTCTGGCCCCCAGCTGGCTCATCTACCCCCTGGTCGGACTGGCGACAATCGCCACCGTCATTGCCTCTCAGGCTTTACTCAGTGGGGCCTTCTCCCTCACCCAGCAAGCGATCCACTTGGGGTATTTGCCCCGCATGGACATTCAGCATACATCCGCAGGCCACATCGGACAGATTTATGTTCCCGTGGTCAATTGGCTTCTATTCATCGGGACCATCAGTCTGGTCCTGCTGTTCGGCTCGTCCACCAACTTGGCCGCCGCCTATGGCATTGCCGTCTCCGGCACGATGCTCATGACGACCCTCTTGCTCTATGTGGTCGCGCGAGACGCTTGGCACTGGCCCGTGCTCGTGGCGGGGACGGTGACAGGCACGTTTCTCCTGATTGACCTGGGGTTTTTCAGCGCTAACATGCTGAAGATCGAGCAAGGCGGCTGGCTCCCCGTCGTGCTCGGCCTGGCACTCTTCACGGTGATGACGACCTGGAATGAGGGACGCGCCCTCGTCACCAACTATCTACACCTCACCATGCCGCCACTCGCTCAGTTTCTAACGGAACTCCTGGCTCGCCGTCCTGTCCGGGTGCCGGGTCACGCCGTCTTTCTGACTCCTTCTCACGAGAGCACACCTCCTGCCTTTCTGCAAAATGTCCGACACAATACGGTCCTGCACGAGATCGTGGTGTTCCTGAAAATCGTCACCGCCCGGGTGCCCTTTGTCCCGCGAGCGCAGCAACTCGATATCGGGCAATTCGCGCCAGGGATCTACCGGGTCACCGTGAGACATGGATTTATGGAAACGCCCGAGATCCCCGCCGTGCTGCAACAGTGCCAGGAACAGGGGGTGGCGGTGAATCTTCAGGACACCACCTATTTTCTCAGTCGCATCACCTCTCTCGCTACGCCGAAGCCTGGCATGGCGCTGTGGCGCGAACACCTGTTTGTCTTTTTGTCGAGAAACGCACGTCGAACCAGTTTCTTTTTAGGCATTCCCTCAGAGCAAGCTGTCGAAATTGCCGTCGTCGTCGATATTTAGCAGGCTGGGAATCTTTTAATAGGTGAAAGTAGATTGCCGAAGCACTTGAGCAACGAAGGATTGATAGGAGACATTTCTCCCTGAATAAGAGAGGAATTACCTTTGCCTTCGACTCACAGTTGATTTGTCCCAGCAAGGGGTTCACCCCAAGAAGGTGTGCTAAATTTGTGCTAAAAGTGGTTCGAATCCATGATAAACCGTGGAATCAGTAGAAACGCTGGAAAGGACCTAACCCTCAGTATTCAAATAAGAAACGGGGAAACCAGTTGAAACACCGAGTCTTTTTAAAACCGTCTTGCTTCCATTCCTAAACCGTTTGTCGTACGTTCAATTCGTATCGGGGGCACCAATTTTTTCAAGGGGTTACTCCTTTATCGATTGCGGCCAAACATGTTGCTGTGCTCGAAATTGTGCTCGTAGAGCAAACTTATGGCCATTTACGAAACGTTTTCTAAACGCCAGAAGAAACTCCTTAGTGGAGGAATAGCTGATCCATATCAGTACGATATATTTCCTCAGCCTTTGCGCGTGCAGTTGATAGCTCTCATAGCAGGTGGACTAGGAAACTACGGCTCTCAATATAGTCCTACCGCTGCTGAGCCTCATTGGGATCAAATCCATGACACTCTCGCAAATGAATATGGAATTTTCAAACTCACTGATGGAAGAAACAATCAAGACCGCTGCATTGCTTTTTTCTTAAGCACCGATAGGTCTGAAAGATGTTTAGATTTAGTAGAGATGGCCTTCCGTATCGTTTATAGGATAGCAAAGGACTATTCCGGTAGGGGTGCTTCGTATGTATAAGGATAAGACACAACAATACGAACAGCTTATTACAGAATTAAATTATAGATTTCGCGAACATAACCTCGGATATCAATTCGAGCAGGGAAACCTAATCCGAATTGATTCTCAATATATACATTCCGAAGTCGTAAAACCCGCGCTCACTTTGCTGCATGATAATGGTTTTGCGGGTGCGTCAGCGGAATTTCTAGATGCACACGAGCATTACCGCACACAACCGTACCCTGAGGCCATCGCAGGTGCCCTCAAAGCCTTTGAAAGTACGATGAAAGGGATTTGCGATATTCGAAAGTGGAATTATCAGACTGGAACCACTGCAAAAGGACTGATCGAGGTTGTCTTTTCCAAGGAATTAATACCTTCATCTCTAACTTCCCAGTTCTCAGGATTAAGATCTGTACTGGAATCGGGTTTGCCGACTGTCCGGAACCAACAAGGAGGTCATGGGCAGGGGAAAGATCCGGTTGCGATCCCGTCCTATATGGCTGGTTACGCGCTACACTTGGCAGCATCCAATATCGTTATGCTTCTCGAAGCTCACAAGGCACTAAAGTAGCACTCCCTGAAAGCGGGCGTTTCGCCATCTTCTCTCTTGCATTGATCAAATCTGATTCGCTAACAATATCGTATCGATCAAACACTGATCGCGTCTTGTGTCCGGAGATCGCCATGGCAATTCGCTCACTGATACCAGCCCGCACCATATTCCGAACGGCTGTTCGGCGCAGATCGTGAAACAACTTCCCTTTGAGTCCAACCCGGTGGCAAGCTTTCTTCCATTTCTTCCGAGGAATTTGTCGAAGCCGTTCTCCACGGTAGTGGCACACCCAGACACAAGCGGGGTAGAGTCGTAGCGTTGCCTGTTTCCACTGCCATAGTGCCTCGATCACTTCCTTGACCAACGGCACAAGCCGACCTTGACTGTTTTTCGTCGTCCCAGGTTCTAATCGAAGGAGGCCCCGCTCCATATCGAGCTGGTCCCACCGGAGTTTCAGTATCTCTCCAGCCCGCATACCAGTCCAGTAGGCCAGGATCAGCGGAACCTTTACATGATCGGGGAGAACGCCTCTGAGCACTTTAAATTCGTCCCCGGTAAAGAATCCTTGACGAACATTGTTTTCTTGGAGATGGGGAATATGTGGCGTGGTGATCACTAACGGAGGGGTTTGTTGACCGGCCAGCCGAAACATTCCTTGAGAGCCGCGAGTTCCCGATTGATCGTGCCATTGGCCAGGCCCTCCGACTGCCGGCGAGCAATATAGTCGAGAATGTGTTTAGAAGTGATTCGACAAGCTCGAAACGGGCCAATGTCTTGCGCAAGGTCGCGGTCAATTCTTGGGCACGCTGGAAGGTCTTCCGGCCAATGATCTGATAGTCCTGCAGAAACAGTTCGGCCAATTCCTCAAAGGTCGTCCGTTCGGCCTTCAGTGCGGGGAGTCGGCCCTGTCCAATCTCTCCCTCTCTCAGCCTCAGAAGCGACGTGGCCGCTGATTTCAGAAGGGAGCGGGTACTCTCGCGGAACAGTTGGCCCTGTCCGTAGTACTGAATCCACCAGATGTTCCCGCGTTGATACGTTCGTCCCATACCTCCCCCTCCCCTGATCGATCGCTCCACAGGGGTTCAATAGTCAAGTGCTTGGGTGGATTTTGGACCGGTCGAGGTACACATCGACATCGAGACGATCTACCAGGACTCGGCGTCCGATCTTGATAAACGGAATCTCTCCTCGAAACACCTGGTCTCGGACGGTCCAATAGGAAATCCCAAGATAGCGTGCGGCTTCCTGTTGAGACAGCAAGCGCGGTTCAACGACAACCTGTTTCATTCGGCACCCTCTTTCAAGCGGCGTCGGACTGTTGATCGACTATAGTGGAGCTGTCGTGCCATTTCGTGAAGACTCAGGCCACTAGTCTTGAGGGACCTCAGTTCTGCCTGATTCACTCGGACTGACGGCCGCCCTAGTCTCTTTCCGCGTGCCTTTGCCACAGCCAAGCCTGCACGGACTCGCTCTCGGATGATATCCCGCTCAAGCTGGGCCATGACGCCGATAATGGTGAACATGGCTTGCCCGATCGGCGTGGAGGTCTCAAACTGTTCCTGGAGAGAAATGAAATTAAGGTTTAGGGAGCGGAATTCCTCCAAGGCTTTGGTCAAGTGTTTGACCGAGCGGGCAAACCGATCGAATCGCCAGACGAGGACCGCGTGCATCCCACCGGCCCAGGCCGCTTTCATCAGCCGCTGTAGTGCTGGACGCTTCTCTTTTGCCCCGGAGTATCCCTGATCGATGAATTCCTCGATAATCACCCAGCCCCGATTGGCCGCATGGGCGCGTAGGGCTGCGAGCTGCAGCTCTGGATCCTGTTCGTAGGTACTCACACGGACGTACAGGGCCACGTTCATACGGCACCTCGTTTGAAGATCAGGACATATTCATGCAGGGTAGGAATAAAGCGGGTCGGTCCATAGCGAAAGTGTCGGGCACGGCGGGCGTGATCACCTTCTTTGATCAGAATGGCTTCCAGGGGCAGCACTCCCCATCTGATCACCTCACTATGAATTGAATAGAAGGTCCCGCTCTTTCGTCCATCGCCGATCAGAACCACCAGCCGACCGGTTGGCGTGAGCAGTTCGGCCAGTCGCTGGAGGCCTGCCTGGAAGCGATCGAGGTAGTCGGTGATCGTCCTAGCCGTTGAAAAGTCGTTCGGGTGCTCGCTATAACGAAATCCTGGCCAATACGGCGGATGCCAGAACACCAGATCGAACAGCCGATCAGGGAGGGGCCCTGAGAGCAGATCAAATCCCGTCCGCAGGTCGCGGCCCTCATAGTGCACGTTGAGATCCGCGCAGACCTCGCCGGTGGTGCCAGACCCTTACATGGGATCAAACACAGACGCCGGATTGAAATAGTCCAGAAGATCCACGATCAGAAAACCCGGACAATTCCCCAGGCATCCGCCTTGCCCCCAGGGGCCTCGATCGGGATAGCGCAAAAGTGAGGTCAAACCGGCTCGTGATTGGAGATGTTGGCGGATCACATGCTGTCGATCGAAGCCTTCCCGTAGCCCTCGCTCGATGGTCAAGCGATGCAAACCCGTTGTCTGCGCCACTTCCGTGACAGACTGACCTGAACGAACCAGACCGAGCGCCTCCCGTACAAGCCACTGCCGATCGTCGTGTTCCTGTTGA
>JBBRRN010000268.1:0-5405 GCA_038200685.1 Nitrospirales bacterium | reverse complement strand
TTTGGAAAGAAAATTTCGGTCTCCCAAATGGGAAGCTTCAAGGAAATTCTTGAAGAACATCCCATGTGTGCCGGTTGCGCGATGACCCTGTTCATCCGACTGGCGATCATTGCCTTCCCTAATCCTGAAGACACCATTACGGTTGGGACCGCAGGCTGCGGTCGGTTAGCGATTTCACAGGCTGCCATCCCGTTTGTGTATGGCAACTACGGCGATCAGAACGGTGTCGCGAGTGGGTTATCCCGCGGGTTACGGCTGCGGTTTGGTGACAAGCCAAAAGATGTGGTCGTCATGGCGGGGGATGGCGGAACGGCGGATATCGGTTTCCAGCAAGTACTTCACTCCTGGTTCCGAAAGGAACGGTTCACCACGATTATGTTGGACAATGAAGTGTATGGTAACACCGGTGGGCAGGAAAGCGGAATGACCAATCGTGGCGCCGTCTTAAAGATGGCCCCGTTGGGCAAAAAGTTTGAGAAGATGGACATGTTGCAGATGGCGAAGGTGGCTGGATGTGCGTATGTGGCGACGGTGGTCCCGAATAATCCTCGCCGCGTCGAGAGTGTCATCAAGAAAGCCGTGTTGATTGCCCGTGAGGTAGGCTCGACCTACATTCAAGCCTATACTTCCTGCAATATCGAGTACGCGATTCCGACCGACAAGGTGATGGAAGACGCGAAGACTGTCGAGAACGATCGGTATCAGTTTACGGAGTATGTGAGCGATGAGGCCAAGCAATATCTGACCGAGCGGTATGGCTACAAAGACTATCTTCCGAAGGCGGCTGCTCCTGCCGCGCAAATACCAAACAAGCCAAACGCGACTCGGAGGGAGGCTGAGATATGGCAAAGCGCTTCAACATTCGGATGGCAGGTGTCGGCGGTCAGGGTGTCGTGACGGGGTCACACATTCTGAGCACCGCAGTAATCCATGCCGGCGGTGAAAGCACGATCGTCCCATTTTATGGGTCGGAAAAACGGATGGCACCGGTCGAGAGCTATGTCCGTGTGTCGGATGAACCGATTTATGAAATCGGAGAAATTACCTTCCCGCATATCATTATTATTTTCCATCCTCAGGTTATTACCCACGGCAAGTCGTACACGATGCCGTTCTACTTCGGATTGAAGGAAGATGGGATTGCACTGATCAATAACGATGGTCCAATGAGTCTTCATAGGGATCAGCAACGTGAGTTGGAAGAGCGTCGTGCAAAGCTCTATTATTTCCCTGCCACAAAATTGTCCCTCGAAGTTGCGGGGATGGACCTCGCGACGAACATGGCATTGATGGGCTGCATCGGAGCCATCACAGGGCTGACGTCTGTTGAAGCGTTGGAGCAGTCGGTGAAGGATCGGTTTCTTGGTAAAGGATTTGTCGTTTCCGGTGGAACTGCGGCGCTGGACAGTGTCGTCGAACGGAAATTCAAAAAGAAACAGGAGCTGATCGATAAGAATGTGGCGGTAATTCAGGCCGGCTGGAACTACGCAGTCGATCACGGTTGGGCTGCGGAATCGGTCAAGCGGTCGGAAGCTCCTGCGACCGTAAGCGCCTAACTAGGATTTAGCACGAAGGAGTACCATGTATCTGGTAGCCAATATCGATGTCGAGATATGTGCCTCGAAGAGCTGCAAGCTCTGTACGCAATATTGTCCTGAAGCGAATACTATTCAGTATAGCGAAACCATGGGGACGGATAAGGGATTCAAGTACGGCACAGCCTACATAGCGGTGGACCGGTGCAAGGGTTGTGCGCTATGTGTATGGGTGTGCGACACGATGGCAAAAAATAATGCCATTAAGATGATCATGATCGATCAATTGCCGTTGGCCGCCGTCACCGATAACATTCGGTATGAAGAGAAAACCACCGTTGCAGTTCTGTCCAATCCAATGATTGTGATAGGTAATTAGGGAGGTACGGGAGTGGCAACGACGACTGATACAAGAGAACGCATCATTGTTCCTGGTCCCGCCGGATTCCATCCGCCGTCAGCAGCTCAGTTGGGGGTCGCACTGCCTGACCCAGGGCAAGGACTATACTATGGGTTGCTGGAGGAGAATGAGGACAAGGTTATCGAGGAGATGGCCCGTAAAATGTTGACCAGCCCCAACGCCACGATCTTCCCGGGACCGTTGGTGCTCTGGGCTTGGAACGAGCATGCCATTGAAAAGGCCAAGGCTGTGTTGGAAATCGCCGCGCAGATTCCTGACGTCATGATCATCCCCATGCCGGACTATCGCCCGAAGTATCCAAAGATCGATCCGGAAGAGGTCATCAATCCAAATCATCCGAACCTGACAATTTGGGGCAACAAGATCGAGGCCTGTATCTTCATCGGCGTGCATTGTCATTATGCCAATTTGACCTTGAAAATGATTCGTGCCGGGACGAACTGTCTCACCATGGCAATCTGTGCGGAGCAGGGGCACGAAGATGCGATGCTGACGATTCGCGATTCGGACACGATCAAGTTGAGGAAGACCGCGCAGGTCTTCAAGCGGGTGCGTGAAGAAATGGGCATTAAGCTACCGGAGAACGGCGAGAACGTGCGATTTACCGGCACGCAAACGAGAGTTCACGGTGGGAAAACTCACACCAATCCCCTCACCTTTGCGCCCGTTGCCGTGGGTGTTGCCGGCGCGGCTGCCTTTGGCCATTCGGCCGAGCAGATGAAGCGTGAAGGCTGAGTAGGGTCGAACCGCACGGGCGATATAGCTAAGAGGTGTTACAATGAGCGAAGCACTCGAAGCAGAACAGAAGACTAATCCGCAGGGCGATCCCATCACGAGTGTCGCGGCCCCTAAACCGGTCGAGACGGCGGGTGCAAGAAAAGACCCCCATGCCGAAGCGAAACGGCAGAAAGTGGTCACGCCGGAATACTTGTTTCTCGAAGCCCCGAGAACGAAAGAGTTTATTACGGGCAGCGAAGCGGCGAAAGAGGCTGTTCGGCGTTCCAACGTGGACCTGGCCATTGCCTATCCCATTACTCCGCAGAGCGAAACGATGCAGCTCATCGGCGTGCTCTACGGAGAAGGGTATGTGAAAGAGTACTATCGTGGTGAAGAAGAAGTCGGTGTGATGGCGGCGATGGCGGGTGGATCTCGAGCCGGTGTTCGTTGCTTTACGGCGACCGCAGGACCCGGTACGCTGAGAGGTCTTGAAGGCATCGCGTCCTGGCCAGGGCATCGGCTGCCTATTGTCGCCATGTTCACCTGCCGCGTTGTCAATGCCCCGCTGGCCATTCAGCCCGACAACATCGAAGTGGCCTATTTATTGAACTCCGGCATGATCGTCTTCCATGCAGAGAATCAGCAGGACATGTACGACTTCATCCTGGCAGGATTTACGATCAGCGAAAAAAACGATGTGACGCTCCCAGTCGGTGTCTGCTGCGACGGCTTCTTTGTGACTCATGCCCGTGGGTACGTCCGGATGCAGGACCGCAGCATGAAGCTGCCTGGTCGTGAAGCGTGGCGTGGCGCGGTGCCGGTACTCGATGCGGAGAACCCTCCTGCCCGCTTATCCCGTGATGCTCCGGTCCAGAAGTCGAACTTCATGGCCTACAACATCCATGCAGTCTGGCAACAGGAAGTATGGGCAGCAGTCGAACGGTCACGCAAGTACATTAATCAGTATATGGGTGGGTTGCTCACGGCTGAGAATGTGGACGATGCCGAGGCAGTGATCATTGCTTCGGGCAGTGCTGCAGCTCAGTCACGGGAAGCCGTTCGGATCTGCGCAGAAAAGGGTATTAAGATCGGTTTGATCAAGGTCCGATCGATCCGTCCGTTTCCGACGCAGGAGTTACGGCAGCTCTGTGGCAAAACGAAACTCATTGTCGTCCCCGAGTTCAACTATGTCGGATGGCTGGCAAAAGAAGTGGCCACCGCGATTTACGGGTACTCCAAAGCCAAGATCATCGGTGGGCCGCGGGTGTACGGCGGTCAGTCGATGCCGGTCGAGTTGATCGTGGACGAAGTTGAGTCCGGTCTGACTGGGAAGAAATCGAGTAATGTCGCCCAGTCTTCGATTATGGGTGGGGCCGTCAATCAGGATGACGTCGCCCATTTTATGCGCAGCATTTAAGCAGTCGAAAATAAACAAAGAGCCCGTCAGGCATGAAACCCTGACGGGCTCTTTTGTTTCGTAGATGTCCCCGTGAAGCGGCTGAGTCCGAAACGAAATGCGTTTCACGAAATACAAACGATGGGTTATCCCTGCAGTTCGTCTTGCACCATTTCTTCAGTCTCCGGCATGCCGTAGGCGACGTACTTGGCATAGGAGAGATAGATCATCGCGCTATCCCTCATCGCTTTGGAACCTTGCGACAGGCGGAAGACTTGGTCGGGGTTATGGGAAGGGGCTGCACCCATCGTTTCCACATGGCTGTGAAGGAGTTCGGTGAATCGTTCCATCGAGCGCTCCACATCTTTGTATGCCAATAAAATTGCGTCTGTCATAGTTGTCCTCCTAATCACCATCAGCTTACACTATGCCCATGCGACCCTTCAACGAGAAGAAATCGGCTAGCCTGTCATCGGAAATTCTCAAGGTTCTGGTAAGGATATCGCCAGAAAGGAATCTTCGTGGTGACGCACTGGCACAGGCGGTTGTGAACCTTTCCCGTTTGTTTACAACCTCACGCCCATCGTTGCCGGCCCGTTACTTGGATGATCCTGCACATGCTGCCGCCTATCTCTCGTATTTTCTCCCCGTAAACATCTCGAAAGTCCAAGTCCTGCTGGATGAGCTGCCGAACGACAGCAGTCATGAAACACCGGATCGTCCGATGGCGGTGCTTGATCTCGGTTGTGGCCCAGGTACTGGATCATTAGCCCTACTGGATTGGCTATGGCATCGCAGCCCGGAACGAGCGAAGTCCATATCGGTCCTGGCAGCCGATGCGTCCCACGCATCTTTGCAGGATGTGAAGAGATTGTGGGAGGCCTACTGCAGCGAGGTCGGAATACCCAACGCAGGCCTTCGCTGTGTTGAGGGCAATCTAGAACATCCACTCAAGGGCGATCTTGGCAAGCAGATCGGGAGGGGCAGGCCCTACGACCTGATTATCTTGGCGAACTGCCTCAATGAATTATTTTCTACGGCGTCCGACCCTTTTGCAGAGCGGTCTTCGGTGGTTGGGCAACTTCTGCCGTTTCTCGCGCCGCACGGCACCCTCATGATCATCGAGCCTGCCTTGCGGCAGACAACTCGTGCGTTACACCATGTGCGTAATCATCTGCTCAAGCAGGGTCTCTGTGCCGTCTATAGCCCCTGCCTGCACGAAGCAGCCTGTCCTGCCTTAGACCATCCAGATGATTGGTGTCATGAAGAGCGACCGTGGCAGACGCCTCCTGCGATTGCTGCGCTCGATCAGGAGGGGGGATTTATTAAAGACGCG
>JBBRRN010000267.1:0-5409 GCA_038200685.1 Nitrospirales bacterium | reverse complement strand
TAGAATAATAATCGAACTGGGCCGTGATGGAAAGATTCTCCGACCACAGATACTCTACCGCGACAAGCCCCGATATTGTCGGGTGGACCGCCATCCCAGCTACCCGTCCGGTCGGAACCACTCCATTGAGGTTACCGTAGACCACCCAACGGTTAGCAAATCCTTTTTCAGCGGCCAGCCCGAACCCGAAATCCGGGCTGCCGCTGCCGAAGAATTGCCCTTCATCCCCTGTAGGAAGTTTGAGCGCCGTACGGATTGACACCGCCGGCATTAATGCAGTCTCCAGCAGTAGTTGATACTTGCTCATTACCGTGCTGTCGCCCAATCCGACGGCACCCTCAGATCCGCTCGCGACGGTCCGTCCCCCGCGTGAAATGTTGAATACATAGGGCGACTGGCCAAGTTCGTTTCGAGCCGGCGACAAACCGGTTGTGACCCGTTCAACTGCCTGGATGGGCCCATCCATGAACCCGCGATAGCGATAAAGCACGGGAACTTCCATGGAGATTTCCCATCGCTCCGTCGCCCCGTACCGGAGAAACACACCGGACCGCAGGGTTTCAAATTTCATCGTCACGCTAGCTTGGGGGCCTTGATCGCGAAAAATACTGGCGGTTTCCGCGATCTCCAATCGAACATCCAGCACGCCCTGCTTCAACACGGCGGCGCGATCACCCGGCATGTTTAACACCAACTGCTGGATGGGATGGAAGTTTCTGACAGGAAATGGGCCGAACCCCTCCGCACCAACCAACGCAGGCTCAACGAAAATTGAGAGAAGGAGTGCAGCAAGGACGACTCGATACACCACCGACCATAATCGGGTTTTCACAGTCCCCCTTGCTCCGAGACAATCAGGAGTGATGACTGCAACCCGGCTACGGTGTATTCGGAAACGCATCCACTCGCGTCACGCCGCCCACTGACGACCATGAGCAGGGAATGCGCGGTACGCTCCCGACTATCTCCATAAATTTGTTGCTTCCCAAATGCCATAACGTTCGACGCAGGGGTAGCCCAGACAAAGCATGCGTGACTCCTCGAAAGATGGGGAGCGCACTGAGATACCATAATGGTGATCGAAAATAACAGTGGGATTGATTCGAAGCTATGTCACGGGGTCACGGCTGGAAAGAACGGGCAACGAGCCATACGGCAAGAACGATTCGGCACAGCACCCTGTTTCAGTACACCTCACGGGATCACCCATCAGTATGGGAAATCGAGTCCGGCAAAAATCGCGCCCCCTTCCCGGCTGTAGCCATAGTCAACCCGCCCGACGACATTGGGTCGAACAATCCCACGGAATCCTATGCCAGGTGTCATACGGTAGTTATTAAAGGTGACGTCCTTGTAGTCATTGAACACCTGCCCGGTATCCAAGAATGGGGCTATTTCGAAATCTGCGGTGGTGCCCGCAATCTTTGTCCGCACCAGATGAATACGTTCCTCGACGCTGAACGCCAGGAGATGTTTATCGATGAAACGATCGACACCGAATCCGCGTAGGTTGTTTTGCCCACCCAATGAACTTTGCTCGAAAAATGGCACTTGCGTTCCGATCGTGGCCTGGAGATTGGCCCGCACGACGAGAATCGCGCGCTTCGATTCACTTGGGAACAGCTTCTTCACATCGATCTCGTAACGTGAATAGATGTGGTGATCGCCATTTCGGATATTCTGGTTCAATTCCGCATACGCCGTCACGGCCATCCCGTCGGTGGGTGAGACCAGATTGTTCCGCGTATCATAATAGAACGTGGCGCGGTGTCCGAGGATGAGCGTCTCTCCCTGAACACCGTCAATGGCGGGGAACTGTTCGCCCGTAAACGGAAGATCCGTGGCCCCTCTCTGCAGACTCACTTGACGAAATCGTTGACCAACGGCAATTTGGGTGACTTCGTTCGCGTGGATCCCGAATCGCCAGTTCATCCGGGCTTCACGTCCGGTGTAATTCGTTTGATCTGATTCTGATGTCGCTTGCCCTAAGCCAAAGAACCGAGGCGTGGCATTCTTGAAATACGACGCGCCAAAGTTCAACGAGTAGCGCCCATGGCTGAATGCCGGATCGGTGTAACTGAAGGACAATCTGCGCTCGATCCGCTCCGTATAGGATCCGATAAATCGAATTTCGCGCCCCCCAGGATCATACCGAAACAGATTGAGCGAGCCGCGTGTCCCCACGATGGAATTATGCACGATCATCGGGGCGACGATATATTTAAGCTCTCCATCGGGGTCCGTGCTCAGAATCGGGACGATCAACCCAATATCGTTCCCATCGTTTTTACTGGTGGACACGGCAGGAATCGGAACATATTCGACCCCGGCCCCCACATGCTCCGGCAGCGCGATGACAATCGCCGCAAGGAACACGAGGACAACGGCAATGAGGCCACGCAGGCGTGTCATGAAATTCCTGGAGAGCGTTACTGAGCTTTAATTTTGTTGGATTTCTTGCGAAGCTGGTCGACCAAGTCCGCGTAGGTTGAGGAACGAAGAATACTCTTGAACTGATCTCTGTAGTTACGGACAAGGCTGGTGCCATCGACCACGATATCGTAGACCCGCCAGACCGAGCTTTTGTTGAGCAATCGATAGTCGAGCGGAATTTCGATTTTTCCGGTCAGCACTTTCGTTCGCACTTCGGCATAGTCCTTTTCCGTCCGTTCATTGATATATTTCACGCCTTCACCGGTATAGGCCTCGACCTTGTCGGCATACAAATTCACCAGTAACGTTTGGAACAGTCCGACGAACTCTTCCCGTTCCTTCTCCGACAAATTCTTCCAGGGTGCGCCTTCCGAAATACTCAGCGTGCGGAGCGACATTTCTTGATAGTCGAATCGTTCGCCGACCACCTTTTCCAGCAACTTCCGACGCTGTTCGGACTTCCCTGGTTGTTTCAAATCCTTATCTTGTATGATCCTCAGGACTTCGTCGATGGTGCTCTTCATCGCATCAGTGGCTTCTCCCGCTCGAGCATCCTGCACAACGAAACCCCATGAACACAACAACGTCAATCCCAGCACACACAGGAGTTGCGGGAACGTCCCCATCATCGTGCTTCTTCGAATCAACATGGTCGTTTCTTCCCCCTCATTTCTTGAGCGATAACGCCCCGCTTTGACCGTCAGTTCACTTTACCATGAACATACTGACTCACCAGTTCCTCCAAATCGAGGCCCGACTCGGTATCGCGTATCGTCCCCCCGGGCTTGAGCCGATCGCCACCCCCTCCCGGAGTCAGGGCCAGAAATTTCTCTCCAATGATGCCCCGCGTCTTGATGGACGCAATGGTGTCCGTATAGAGCTTGATGGAGTTGTTGACCGCCAGTGTGATCTTGGCACGATCTTCAATGAGCGTAATTCCTCGGACCCTGCCAACTTCGACGCCGGCGATTTCTATCGTTGAGCCCGGCTTGAGCCCCGAGGCGCTATTGAACTGTGCCTCGACTTCATAGACATCGCCGCTGACCAACTCGAGCTTCCCGAGCTTGATCGACAGATACCCAAGGCACAACAGGCCAACCAACACGAATACGCCGACCACTAACTCCAACTTAGTTTTTTCCATCCTTGGTACTCTCCTCTCACCCGGCGAGCGATCCAGGCAACGCCACAGTTCCACCGACTGAAATGAATTCTTGAATCTCTGGATCGGTGGTCCGCTGAAATTCGGCGGCCGTAGCCATCAATGCAATCTTGCCTTTCCGAAGCATCGCCACATAATCAGAAATCCCAAAGATCTCCGGGATTCCATGGCTGACCATCACTGCTGTAAAGCCGAACCGCCGATGCATCGTGACAATCAAATCGTGAATTGATTTTGCCATCAACGGGTCCAACCCGGTCGTCGGCTCATCAAAGAGGATAATCTCCGGTTCCATCACCAATGCGCGCGCCAATCCAGCCCGTTTTCGCATACCACCGCTCAATTCAGCAGGGAACTTGTGCCCCATCCCCGTCAACCCGACTTCCTTCAACTTCTCCTCGACCCGTCGCCCTACTTCCGGGCCTTTCATGCGCAACTTCTCCCGTAATGGGAAGGCCACGTTCTCGAAGACCGACAGCGAGTCGAACAGCGCAGCTCCCTGAAAGAGCATCGCGAATTGTTTCCGCACATCGTTTAAGGGCGTGCCCGACAGCCGAGAGATTTCCACATTGCCGACCCACACCTCCCCGCGATCCGGTTGCATGAGTCCGATCATGTGTTTGAGGAGCACACTCTTTCCCGATCCACTGCCACCGATGATGGTCGTGAGTTTACCGACCGGGATCGAGAGATCGACGCCTTGCAGTACCGGCTGCCCACCCAACGTCTTTTCGAGACCGACCAACTTGATCACGCGTACTCCGTGAAGCGTTCAACGTCCGACGTTAGGGATACAGGGCTTCGCTCCTTAGACATCACCTCACATCTCATCCCTTACCTCTTCAGAGCAGCAACGACGTCAAGATATAGTCCCCAACTAAAATGAGCACTGACGATAAGACCACCGCCTCCGTCGTCGCGCTCCCCAGCCCCTCTGCACTCTGCCTCGTGTAGAACCCTTTATAGCAACAGATCCAACTGACGATTAGTCCAAAGGTAATCGACTTGAGAATGCCGCCGTAGACGTCTTTCCATTCCACAGCCGATACGACCGAATTCCAATAGGCCCCTTCGCTCACTCCCAACAAGTCCACTCCGACCAGGGAGCCGCCATAGATACCGACGACATCGAAAATGGCGACGAGTAATGGAACCCCGAGCACACCGGCCACCAATTTTGGCGCAATCAGATATTGCCGTGGATTGATCGCCATGGTATCGAGCGCATCGATCTGTTCCGTAATCCGCATGATGCCGATCTCGGCGGTCATAGCCGATCCCGCCCGCGCGGTCACCATCAACGCCGCCAACACCGGCCCCAACTCCCGAATCATGCTCAATGCCACCGCGGAGCCCAGCAACCCCTCGGAACCGAATTTCCGCAAACTGTAATAGCCTTGCAGCGCCAACACCATTCCCGTAAACCCCGCAGTGAGCACGACGACAAAGGTGGATCGATACCCGACAAAGTGTAGCTGTTTCATGATTTGATGGAATCGAAACGGAGGCCGCACCAGCCAGGCAAAGGCCGACATGAGAAACAATACCATGCGGCCCATCTCGTAGACGCGCATGACGGCCCACCGGCCCAGCTGTTCAATCACATTCGTCATCGGTTACCTGGACAATCGAAGAGATTCACCGTCTGTCTTCGCATAGCACTGAAACCATTCTGTCAATCGATCCGCTGCCACCCGGCTCTGTTTTCGAAGCCGATTCAGCCCCACGAGGCTGGAAGGGTGGACGATGAGCGCCTGCATACCTTTGACCCAGCCAGTGGGCCTGAGAAACAGATTGAAGTCAAGAGGAAGGTC
>JBBRRN010000266.1:0-5433 GCA_038200685.1 Nitrospirales bacterium | reverse complement strand
TCAACGCTTCGACAAACCCCTCGCGGGATTTGCCGCATGACTCAGGGTCGATGCGGTTTACTGTTCCTTTCATCGTGGGGCTCTTGCATCCCCTTCTCCAAGCCGGTTCATCCCGGCGCACTGAATTGTGGGGTGGGCACACATGCTGTAGGGCTGCCCGGGAAACGGCAGATGGCCGCTGAGCCGCGCGAACTCAAGCGCTCGGGGCCGCGAATTGGGTCACGCAGCCTCCGAACGCTTACCTTTCATCTGTGACGCGATGAGGCATCGCTCATGACAGCGTTCGTTCTATTTTACGGAAAATTGAATTTGTTCCGTCGCGTGGTGCATGGCCCGTGCCATCTCGGCATGATCGTCATACCCCAACAAGAGAGTCCCATCCGGATTGGTGGCCTCGTCGATGCGATTTCCGCTCGGAATCAACGAGTTATTGCTAAGCTGGGCGAGGATCTCCGAGCGCTCCGATTCTTTCAATTTTGACCCGATGCGGGACCAAATGTCGCCTAGGAGTCGAACCCCATAATATCTGGGAAGGCCGTGATCGTCAGATCTGACAAAACTCTCCGTTGCGATGGGCAAAATGGACGGCAAGAGACTATCGGGTAGAGCCAATTGGTGTTGAGAAACAACCCAGAGAAAATACGACCTGATGCGCACGGAACGATGTGGGTCGGTCGACCACCGACCCACCTGAGACCAGTGCTCTGCGGACACCGTAGGCCAAGCTTCGACATGATGGAGGAGGCGGTCGATGGCCAGGAAACGTTTCCATTCGGAATTCCCCGGATCAAATGCCCTACCAACTGCCGTGTCCATGCTGTCTGCGAGTCGTTCCGCACAGGCTATCTGGATCGTGTCGATCATTTCCTTCTGTGCATCGGGAAGTCGAGCAATGCCGTACGTGATTTCCCACTGGCAGACCCGCTCGGGCGAGGTCCACAACCCTCCACTGGGATTTGAGACCGCAAGCACGATGGTTCCCGGGTCGGGTGGCGGTATCAGATCCCAGCCATAACCAGGGACGCTCGGGAGTACATGTGCGGTCGCGGGATGGGATTCGAAAGCGATGGCTCTGGGGGTACCGCCCAAAACTTCCAGCGTTTCAATCTGTCGTTGCACCAAGGGCTCATGCAGCACATGGGGGACGTTGGTTGATCCCCCATCGCGAATAACGCCGATTTGTACAAAAGCCGGTGGGACCGCGTCGATGGCCTGACTGAGGCCCGGAATAAACGGCTCGGCAAGGTGCTCTGCGGCCTCAATGGCGCAGCGCGTATGTACGACAAGCGCTACCGCCAGAACTCCACGAAATAGGCGTGGTGGAGTGGATGCGTGCATCAGAAGCCGATCAAGTTCGTGGAGTCGGGTCTAGTGGTGTCCTGGCCTACGGTGTCGCCGGTCGAAGCCGCGGTTCCAGTTGCACCACTGCCATTCGGCGTCGCACTCGCGCTATAGGAAGTGACTGACAAACGGCCATTAACCATGCCATACACCAGATCGACCTGGAACGTCCAGTCGTAACGCTTTAGCGTTATTGGCGTGCCGACGGGACACTCCCACACGACGAAAATTGAGAATTTTTCAGTCTTAATTGAACTCGTCAGCGTTTGACCATTGGCTGTCGGGGGATAGTCAGTCGTTCCAATGGCCGGGAAGTCATTGAATGAGAGGGGGACCGCGTCGCCGCATTTTTTCGGGCTTCCGACGCTGGCCGGAGAATAGTACGGATACGCCGAACCTGCACCTCCCTGAGGGTCGGAGTCGACCATAGACCCGTGCACGGGATTGCTCGCAGAATCGACAGCCTCTGTGTCAATCTTGCCCCCGCCTGAATACGTTGCGGTATGGACATAAGAATTTACATTCTGGATGATTCCGGTCTTGACCTTCTGGCAGCAGACATCGCTGGGTCCTTTGACCGTGACCTCCCAGAGGAGGGGCCCACCACTACCATTGTGAGCACCGACGGGCGTGCCAGGAGTCGTGGCACCCGCCGATCCGGCAGGAGGACTTGCGACTCCCGGTGGACTGGGCGGCTCTTTCGTGATCGTGACGTCCAACTGATCGCACGTGCACCCGGAGTTGTTGAGGCGCTTGGGGGTATCGTTGGCGGGCGGAGGGCCAACGGCAGGAGGAGTCTCCGCCGCCCAGGAGCCGATATCGGCTCCGACCAGAACGAGGATGACGACCAAGCAGGGGGGGAGCAGGCGCAGGCGACGGGGTGGGTTCATAGTGGGCTCATTGATGGGGGAGCGCTGGGGAACGATCGAAGTGGTATCACTGCGCCTGGTAAAGATTGGTTCCAGCCTTGCCGGTCACATTCATGCAGTACATGGTTTCACCGGCCGGCATCATCACCGAGAAATGCAGAATTCCGGATACGAGACCCGTGGCATCGGTAACCTGGGTGAATCCCGGCTCTCCCAGGGACGTGGCAGCCGACGACGTATTCACCGTGAAGGCCTTCGCGCCGCCAAGGAAGGTAGACGTGTGAGCGAACAGGCTGAAGTCGATCTCCTCGTTGGGGACAAACGGGGTAATGACCACTGTGGCAAATCCGCGGCGCGTGACAGGATCCACAAGGAGTCCATTGGTGCCTGAGGTATCAATGGAGAATGGTACGATCGAGATAGTTCCGATAACTGGACCTCCAGGGCTCAGTCGGGCGACGATTCGGGGATCTCCGAGCTGTTGCAGTGGCGCGATCTGGGAGCGCTGCCACGTAGCGCCGGAAATACCGTTGGCGACGGTCAGCCAGAGAGAGTCGTTCGCCTCGAACCACAATTTGCCTGCTACAGATGATGGATCAACCGTCACATCCACATTGCGCGTGAAGTTGAGGCCGCATGGGATAGCGGGGACGAGGCTGACGTCGACGACATCGACGCCAATACTTCCGAGTTGGGTGCCGGAACCGTCTGCGATTTGGATGACGAAGGATCCAGCGGTATCGAATGGAACAGCCTTTTTCGTTGTGCCCGTCGGGAAGGTGATCGCTGGAGCGGTTCCACTGTTCCGCGTCACAATCGCGGTCGTGACTCCGGTAGGGACCTGCAGGAGGAGCTGGTCGTGGATGCGGATCCGGTAGATGTCAGTGTGCGCATCTTTACCAGCGATGGCGGTGGGCGTCCAGGTCACTGCTGCCGTGACAGTATTCCCCTTTGCGCTCACTTGGGTCGTGATGGCAGCATTTGGGGAAAGGGGAACATTCGCGTAAAACCGCGTCGCCCCAAGAGCGGAAGGCGTGACACTGGTCCCGGACCCGGTCACTACGGGCAGGAGGGTGGGATCTCTCCAGCCCTCGATGTAAGCGGGCGAAGCGATCGATGCGGTCGGCAGCTGGACATCGATGCCGGTAAGCGGGAAAAGCTGCGTTGCGGGAACGGTTGCCCTGGTCTGACCTGCATATGACCACTCGAGAGTCGCCGTCTCTTCGCCAGCTTGCTGCCAGTAGTCCATGCGAATCTTGTAGCGCTTGCCCGCAATGGCTGCGAAGACGTACGTCGAATCGGCAGCAGAACGGGCAGCCCATGAATCCACAACCAATTGGTCATCGAGCCAAATACGTACGCCGTCGTCGGTCTTGGCAAAAAGTGTGTAGGTGGCAGTCGTCGGGGTCAGGAGCTCGCCGATCCACCGTGCGCTCCAATATGTAGCGGGGATACCAGCGCCGGGTCCGGTCACTCCCCAATTGAAAGATATTTGCGGCTCGAGTCGGACAAGGGCCGGCGCGCCGGATAATTGCGTATTGCCATAGTAGTAACCCGTGAGGCCCGTGCCTACCGCGGGAGTCGCCGCCTCGCCGACACCGACGGCCACGATCCAAGCGAACGCAGCAAGCGTGACGGCACGGAATGATAGCGTGTTATTGCGCGAGTTCATGAAGAGACCCCTGGGAATTTCTGCGAGCATCGACGGATGGGTACATTTGCAAGAGGTTTAATTCAGAGGCCGTAGAGTCCTTCACATACTGATGTGAATGCGGCAAGTGGATGTGACTCAGAAGTGATGCGCGATCGCGGAACGTCCGCAGCGCACAACCCTGGAAGCCTGTTTCCGGCAGGCCCGTTATTACGAAGTCGATGGGGGTCTTGGCAAAATGTCATCGCACGTCACCATCGACTCGCGTTCGAAAACGATAGCTTGGGGTCGTCATGACAATCTCGCGCAAGGATTTGGCAATCGGGCTGGCCATCACGGTATCGGTCTGCGTGGCCACGCTCTCGCTTGCGCGGCTCACGGCGCCCTCAAAGTATCGGGTTGATGAGGCGGCTGTTCATGCCCAGGCGACCGATCCCATCAACGATCGCGCACCTGGCTCGCTGCCGGTAGTTACGCCAGTGCCGGATAAGCCCGCACTCCCGCCTTCGTCCGCCGAGCTGTCGAAATTTCTGGATCGTGACGCCTCTGTCAATCAGAGGACGGAGAATTTGGATCTCCGCATTCCTCTCCTCGTGAAGCCTTCGGATATAACCTGGGTGCGGTATGTGCTCAGGGACCCCGGCGAGCACGATACGGTGCGGCACGAGGCGATCATGTTGCTGACGCGGTCTCATTACGCTGAGCTCGTGAACGATCTAGCCGAGATTTTGCGAGATCCCAGGGAACGGAGCCGTTTTCGCGCCTTCTGCGCGCAAGCGGTTGGAGTCGCGATGAAGGAATCCGACACCGAGGACCTCAGAGAGACTAGCCGCAAGATCTTGAAATACCTTGTCCGCGACCGGGATGTGGAGGTGCGCCGGGAATCCCTCTATGGACTCGTTACCGCTGGCGATGTGGAGACACGCGAGCTCGTCAGTCGCGCTGATCTCTCCTCCGAGAGCTATGCCGGAATGAGGGATTTGTTGATCCGCTGTTGGAGTGATATGGGTTGTAAGGACAGAATCACAGACATCCGCCAATCGGCTTATAGTCTCGATATCACTATGAAGATATCAGCATTGAATGTGCTGGGCGAGTGGCATGACGACCAGAGCCTGCCCGCTATGCAGGAAGCATGCCATTCTCCTATCTTCGCCATCAAGCAGGCGGGTCTCTTAGCGCAACGAAGGCTGCAAACGACGCCCACTGCGAGTGAGAGCGATCACGCCGCGCCCTGATCGGCTAGACAATCCTATCCCATCCGTCTCCCCTGGAATGCAGGGCTACGCGATCTCATTCATACGTATACCAACAGATCGTCGTGGCCGTTCATCGAAGCAGCCAGGGGAGCAGGGGGCATCTCCGGATGGTGGCGGTGGGGGTGGTGGGCGCCGGTCTCAGTTCTTCGCGCAGGCTGCTCGCGGAGCCCGCCTAGTACATCGTCCGTAAAATTCGCGGTATATTTGCTCTGTTAATCCGCTGGCGATGCTCTACGAAAGAGAATGCGCGCCAACTCTCGAATAGTCCGCCTCTCCCCCACTGAGCACTCGGCTCTCTGCGAGATTGTCGGTC
>JBBRRN010000265.1:0-5443 GCA_038200685.1 Nitrospirales bacterium | reverse complement strand
GTCACCGGTGACGTCGGTCTGAACTCCATCAGAATTATTTTGTGTGGCTAGACGCAGCCGGCTTTCGAGCCGACAGCCTCGTTGCCCCGCCGTGCTGAAGACCGGGCCGGTCGCCGCGGAGACTGTGTTGTTGAGATAATTTCCAGCTGGGCTATCGGTCATGCTCGTGGAAGGGCTGGAGAATACAGTATTGGTGAATCCCCACGAGTTGTTGGTGCCGCTAAATGTATAGCCCAATCCCGTAGGATTCGAGTCGAAGTTATGGAACAACAGATTTGTCGTATTGCTGGTGGGCTTGGTGCTGTTGGTGTTCTCTCCCGGAGCTGCGATCTGTACCGAGGTAGCGCCGAAATTCGAAAAACCTGCTTTGGCCCCTGTCTGAGTCATGGCTGCCACAGAAATCACATTCGGCAATGCCGGTCCACAGGAGGTCGCGACGCTATAGCCGGCGGGAAACCGTGGGGTAACGTCGTTGTTCGTATTGTTATTGCCGGCTGCTGCGAGAACCATTACCCCGGCCGTGTTAGCCGCACGGTATGCGTCATATTCTAACTGACTGCAGTCGCCGCCACGAGTAAAACTGGCATTGATCGCGCGAGCGCCTTTACTAACCGCATAGTTGATCGCCTCAATGATGGCGGCGGTCGTCAAACCGTTATCCACACCGCCGGCTTTCAGCGCCATCAGCTTGACCTTTTGCATCACTCCAGTGACGCCGGAACTGTTGTTACCGACTGCCCCGATCGTGCCGGCAACATGTGTGCCATGTCCGGGATTTCCTCCGGCGAAGTTGATCGGATCCATCGGCTCGCTGTCGTCATAGCGGAAATCGTAGCCGAAGATATCGTCCACATATCCATTGTTATCGTTATCGATGCCGTCGGGGGTTTCCCCTGGATTCGTCCACATATTGGCAGCCAGATCAGGATGATCATAGGCAATGCCGCTGTCAATCACCCCAATGATCACAGTAGAACTGCCGGTGGTGATATCCCAGGCTTCTGGCGCATCGATATCAATATCTGCTGTACCACCTGTCCCGTTCACGGTCTGCCCGGTATTGTGAAGACCCCAGAGCGAGGTGAACTTCGTGTCGTTAGGAGTAGCGGCTAGCTGATGAATATAGTTCGGCTCGGCATATTCAATGGCGGGACTATGGCGATATCTCTCCAGCGCGGCCTCCACGGTCTCGCCCTTATTCAATTTCAAATGTTGTACCCGCTCCCCGCCTCCGGCAAAAGACTTGATCATCTGCCCCCCTGCCGCCGCGACCGTGGCCTTAGAGGCGCTGTCTAGAAACTTGACGATCACTTCTCCCGGTACGTATTGTGCCCGCTCAACCGAGCTCCCGGTCACTCGATTGAACCCTCTATTCTCCTGTATGCCATCGGCGGTGCTGGCGTCATTCCACAACAACAATGAACCGACCGAACAGGCCAGTGCGAATGCGCCGATGCGCATCCAACGTGATCGCTTGGTGAATCTACTGCTCGGTGTGTGAGAGCAGGTTTGGCTCGGCATATTCAACCTCCTGGAATGCAGATAATCGTGTCACCACGCTCTCAACAGTGTCTTTGTTCACAATTCGAACATGATGAACGCCCATGCCTTTGATGACGGCAATCCGTTCGGTTCCACATTCTTTCAAAATGGCATCCATACGTTCCTGAGAGACCGATGGTTTGAACTTCACCAACGCTTCACCCGAGACAAATTCCCGTTTCATCTTGGTGACTGCGGGTCTGTCCGTCTTTCCTGTTGTTTGAGGTCCGCTAGTCTCGCAAGCAGTGACGGTCAGGCTCGCGCCTGAGGCAAGCACACTCAGCATGAGAAAGGCACGCGTACCGCCTGACAGCAGAGATGGTGTGCTCATTGATTGCGGGTAACAGTATCGACACCATTACCTGAAAGGTATACCGACATCGTTATATACCAGCTAAACAAGGAATTCATACCTCTTTTTTTGAGGGAAGGTCAGGCTCTCACGAGTGGCTTCGCAGTAGCCCTACAGCCAATCAGATCGGTTCATACGACAACGACTATTCTGGAAATGGAACCAGTAAGACCTTTTAGCGTTTGGCACGACCTGAGTTGTTTTGCACTATACGGGGCCCATTGTCTGAGGCTGAGACTCCCACCCTAGACTGGAGGGAAAGCCGTATGGATGGCCCATCGGTGGAATCGCTCCGTCCTTGTCATCTATGAATTGGAGGAGTATTCTTTCATCTTCCACCGGTTAGGGTATGGCTCCCAACCGACGGGCTTTCTCAGAAGTGAACCATCTAAATGGTGTTCAGTGGCACATGACGAACAGAATGGTCGTCCGCTATTAGGCGGGATACTCGAAGACAAATTCGGCTTGTCCGAAGCCAAACTGCTTGAGGCGATGAACCTCCAAGCGACCAAAGGTGGACGCATCGGAGAAATCTTGGTCCGGATCCGGGCGATCACCGAAGAGCAACTCCTCCAGGCGCTTGCCATTCAATTTGATCTTCCCTGGCTCTCGCATCTCGATGTGAGCCAGGTGAACCATGAATGGGTCAGGAAAGTTCCGATTCACTTTGCACGCCGCTATCACGTGCTCCCTCTCAAGACAGAGAATGGATCTGTGCTTGTCGCGACAACCGATCCCATGGAGACGGCCGCGTTGGACGACCTCCGCCTCTTGCTCGGCCTCCCAATCACACCGGTGCTGACCAGTAGTCTCTCGCTTCTGGCCTGCTTGAATCGGGTCTATGACGAAGCGGCAAGCCCTGCAGGCGCGGAGCAAGTGATGGAAGATATCGCGGCCAGTGAGAGCCTGGAGCAGATTGCTCATGAGTTGGATGAGCCACAGGATCTCCTCGATGCCACCGATGAAGCGCCCATTATTCGGTTAGTCAACTCCGTGCTTTTCCAGGCGGTCAGGCAGCGTGCGAGCGATATTCATTTCGAATCGTTCGAACGTGGTCTGGTCGTGCGGTATCGCATCGACGGAGTGCTCTACCCAGTCCTCACACCGCCCAAACATCTGCAGGCGAGTATCATCGCGCGGTTGAAGATCATGTCGGGTCTGAACATCGCGGAGAAGCGATTGCCTCAAGATGGGCGATTTCGGATCAGGACCGCGGGTAAGGATGTGGATCTGCGTGTCTCAGTGCTACCAACCTCACATGGGGAACGGGTCGTTCTACGGTTATTGGAGAAAGAGAACCGTTTGCTGAATCTGTCGGAGATGGGATTTACGGAGAACAGGTTGGGGATCATCCAACAATTGATCCAGTTGTCGCACGGCATCATTCTCGTGACCGGGCCGACAGGGAGCGGGAAGACGACGACGCTCTATGCGGCGTTGACGCAGATTAATGCCCCGGACAAGAATATTATTACCGTCGAAGACCCGGTGGAATATCAGCTGCTCGGCGTGGGCCAGATGCAAGTGAATCCCAAAATCAACCTGACGTTCGCCGCAGGGCTTCGGTCTATTCTCAGGCAAGATCCCGATGTCATCATGATCGGCGAAATCCGGGACCGTGAAACTGCCGAAATCGCGATTCATGCCTCGCTCACAGGGCACTTAGTCTTCTCCACGCTCCATACCAACGATGCCGCAAGCGCCGCCACCAGACTGATCGACATGGGTATCGAACCGTTTCTCGTCGCCTCCTCAGTCGTCGCCGTCTTAGCCCAACGCTTGTTACGACAGGTCTGTTCGGACTGCAAGCAGCCTTATCACCCAGATGATGAAGAACTGATTCGCCTCGGTATCGTTCCACCGAGGGTACGGCCCACCTTCTATCGTGGCGCCGGATGTCCAGCCTGTTCCCAAACCGGTTATCGAGGCCGAACAGGTATTTTTGAACTCCTTGTGCTGGACGATGAGATCCGCCGTCTCATCGGCAACAAGGCAGACTCGGGATTGATTCGCCAAGCCGCGACGGCGAAAGGAATGGTGACCTTGAAAGATGAAGGGGCAGATAAGGTGTTTAATGGTGTCACCACGACGGAAGAATTGATGCGGGTTACCCAACAGGAAATCGAGATCTAGCCCGCATGATTCATGAACGCTTCTGCTACAATCACAGATCCGCTGCTACGACGAACCTTCGGCCAGCGGGCTCGCCCCTCGGACCCTCAACGTACGACACGAGTACGCATTGGGTCCTCACCGTTCCGCGCGCTGGTCTCGCGACGCGGCTCCGGGATTTCGCGACGAACCGTCATGAATAATGAGGGCTAGCAGGATGCCCGTCTATCACTATAAAGGCTATCGAAACGACGGTGGAGCGGCGACCGGCATTATCGATGCCGAGAGTCCGAAAGTTGCACGCGTAAAATTGCGCAAGGTCGGTGTGTTTCCCACCGATATGGTAGAGCAAGGCTCTGCCACGACCGGCCCATCCACAAGCACGTCTGTCCGATCCACGGCTGGAATTGGACGCGCCCCTGCCCTCAGCACAGCCGATGTGGCGATGATGACCAGGCAGTTGGCGACCTTGCTGGTCGCAGGACTGCCGCTGGTCGAGGCCCTCGGGGTCATGGTAGATCAAACCGAGAAGAAGTCCGTGAAAAGCCTCATGGCCGATATCCGGGAAGAGATCCGTGGAGGGGCATCCTATAGCGCCGTGCTTGAGCGCTATCCACGAGAGTTTTCTCAGATTTATGTGCACATGGTGCGCGCCGGGGAGGCAAGCGGAGCGTTGGATCAGATCCTATTCCGCCTTGCAGAGTTTCTGGAAAAACAGCTGGCGCTCAAACATAAAGTGACGAACGCCGTTCTCTATCCGGCCCTCATGTTGATCGTCGGCTTCACGGTGCTGTTTTTCCTTATGACCTTTGTGGTGCCAAAAATCACCGCCGTCTTTACGAGCTTGAAGCAGGCCCTCCCCTGGCCGACCATCGTGCTGATGAGCATCAGCCATTTTCTCGCCGACTATTGGGCGTGGATACTTGGTGGGGTGGGGGTGATGGTGTGGGCGACACGCCGGGCAATGAAAACGGAAGCGGGGCAGCTCACCGCCGACCGATGGCTCTTGAAGATGCCATTGATGGGCGAAGTAGCCCGCATGGTCGCCATCTCCCGGCTTACAAGCACATTGGCCACCATGCTGTCGAGCGGTGTGCAATTGTTGGATGCCATGGATGTCGCGAAGCGTGTGATGAACAATCGCGTTCTGGAGCATGCCGTTGAAGGAGCGAGACAGAATATACGCGAAGGGGAAACGATTGCCGAACCCTTGAAGCGTAGCGGAGAATTTCCGGCGCTGGTCACCCACATGATTGCGGTCGGTGAACGCAGCGGTGAAATGGAAGAGATGCTGCGTCGCATCGGAAGCATTTACGATGGAGAAGTGGATCGGGTCATTACGAGATTTACCTCGCTCCTCGAACCCATCATGATCCTGGTCATGGGTATCTTGGTATTCTGTATCGTGGTGGCAATCTTGCTCCCCATCTTTGAGAT
>JBBRRN010000264.1:0-5491 GCA_038200685.1 Nitrospirales bacterium | reverse complement strand
CCGTTCCAGTGATTCAGTTCCGGCGTGAAGGCCAGATCGACTGGAGCGCGGGATGGAATACCATGATCCAGCAGCGACTTCATGCCGAATCCGATACTATCGAACGGCAGCGATGCCCCTTGCCGCACGGTCATTTTCAGATGTTTCTCACCGACGGTGCGTGCATCCATGACTTCGAGACGAGTCACCGCAAACGTGGGCTCTGGGTTGCCCGCGCCGAACGGATGCAGCGAGCAGATTTCCTGGATCAGCTGCAGATTCACTTCGTCCAAGCGCACCTCGGCATCGACGTTCAACGTCGGAACCTTGGCGCCGCCGTGAGTCCATCCAGCCACCACATCGGAGAATCTGGCACGAAACTCGTCGATCCGAGACTCACGAATCGTCACACCTGCGGCACTGGGATGTCCGCCGAAGGCCTCCAGCATTTCCCGACAGGAAGACAATCCTTCATAGAGGTCAAACCCGCCGGTCGTCCGCGCCGAGCCTTTGGCAATGCCCTGCTCGTTGATGGTCATGACAATCGCCGGGCGCTGAAACCGATCGACCAAGCGCGCCGCGACAATACCGACAACCCCAAGATGCCAGTGCCGAGAGGCCAGTACGAGTGCGGGTGGCAATTCTTGATCCTTCAACATGGCCAACGCCTCCGCCATGATATCCACTTCGATGCGCTGCCGTTCCCGATTCAGTTGCTCAAGCCGGTCTGCCAACTGCTGCGCCTCGGCCGGGTTGTCGGTCGTCAACAACCGCACACCCAACATGGCATCATCCAATCGCCCTGCGGCATTGATGCGTGGCGCCAGCTTGAAGGCGATCGTTTCCGCCGTGCAATCCCGCGTCACCCCCGCCACCTGCTTCAATGCCCGAATGCCGCAGCGCGCGCCACGCGACAACTGGACCAGCCCTTCGCGTACAAAGTTTCGATTCTCATCATGTAATGGGACGACGTCGGCAACCGTCGCCAACGCCACGAGATCGAGCAACGACTCCAACGGCACCCCGGCGACCCCATAGCGTAACTGGTAGGCCTGCGCCACCTTATAGGCCAGCGCCGCGGAACAGAGACCGCGAAATGGATAGAGCGCACCGGCTCGATGGGGGTTGAGCACCGCCACAGCCGGCGGCATCTCCTCGTCTGTCTGATGATGGTCTGTCACCACCACATCCATGCCGAGCCGGGCCGCCAATGCGATTTCTTTATGCGAAGTCGTGCCACAATCGGACGTCACCAACAGCGAGATGCCTTCCCCATGCAAGCGCTGGACAGCGCCAAGGTTGAGTCCATAGCCCTCGCGGAGACGATGCGGAACATAGGCGCGCACCTTGGCGCCCAGCCCGCCAAAGAACGACAGGTAGACACTGGTCGCTGTAATCCCATCGACATCGTAGTCGCCATAAAAACAGATCGGCTCCTGAGTCTTCACGGCGCGATGCAACCGTTCGACCGCCTGCCCCATGTCGGGGATCAAAAACGGATCATGGGGCGCCTGCAACGACATCCATGTCGTCGCTTCATCCGGCGTGGTCACGCCACGAGCCAGGAACAACGAGGCGGTGGCAGGAGAAATCAAAAGGGCCTGGGCTAACGAAGCCCGCTGAGACAGATTGATATCACGGAAGACCCAGAGCTTGGATTTCATGAGGGCCCCTTGAATGATTCCGAGCCTAGAGAGAGGCTAACTATCTGAGAATTAAAGGGATACTAGCCTTTTAGCCCCACGTTGTCAAACCGGAGAACGTCGATCTGCAGTGACAACGAATGGAGGTTAGACCATGAATACTTGAATGTGATGAAGAGGAGAGAAAAAAGAGGAGGAGTTCCACCCGAATACTGGTGCTACTCCCCCCCTTTTTGCACGTAGTTCTTGACGAATTCTTCTGCGTTCTTTTCGAGTACGTCGTCGATTTCATCGACCAGCTTATCGATGTCTTCTTTCATTTTCTTGCCGGCCTCGATGACTTTTGGATTGGCCTTGACGTCGTCCTTCCCCTGCGGCTCTCGCCTGGACTCTTGCTTGCGCTCTTGTTTCTCCATCCGAGCACCTCCCGTGATTCTGGGAAACTCTCGTGGATCAGCCACCAGCGTGATCCCTTACGACCACCTTACTCCACGGTTCTTTCAGCCGTCAAGCCGAGACAGAAACCGCGAAGCGTTGTTCGGCTCTCGTCGATTTGATCATGGTTTCATTGGATCATTGATTCAATGATCCAATGAGTCAATCGCTTCACAGTCCCAGTTATCACACAATCAGTGAGACGATTAAGAGCGCCACAATGTTGATGACCTTGATCATCGGATTGATCGCCGGACCAGCCGTATCCTTATAGGGATCGCCGACGGTGTCGCCGGTGACTGCCGCCTTATGCGTGTCCGTCCCCTTCTTGCCCTGCTCTTCGATATACTTCTTGGCGTTGTCCCAGGCGCCGCCGCCACTCGTCATCGAGATCGCAACGAACAAACCAGTGACGATGCTGCCAACGAGCATGCCGCCCAAAGCCTGCGGTCCCAGGATCACACCGACCACAATCGGAGAGATGACTGGAATCAGTCCCGGAACCATCATCTTCTTGATTGCTGCCTGCGTCACAATATCCACACAGGTCCCATATTCCGGCTTGCCGGTCCCCTCCATGATCCCCTTGATCGTCCGGAACTGCCTCCGCACCTCTTCCACCACAAGACCGGCTGCCTCTCCCACCGCTTTCATACAGAGGGCTCCAAAAATAAATGGCAACATCCCACCCAAGAAGAGCCCGACTAGAACAGAAGGATTGGAGAGGTCAAACGTGCTCGCGCCGCTCCCTTTTGCCACCTCACGCGCATATTCGGCAAAGAGCACCACCGCCGCAAGAGCCGCTGATCCGATCGCATAGCCCTTGGTGACCGCCTTTGTGGTGTTACCGACCGCATCCAACGGGTCAGTGATGTCCCGCACCTCTTTGCCGAGGTGAGCCATCTCCGCAATACCGCCTGCGTTGTCTGTGATCGGGCCGAACGCATCGATCGCCACCACGATACCAGCCATCGATAACATCGACACCGCCGCCACGGCCACACCGTATAAGCCGCCCGATGCCGCACCGCCGCAGATCCAATAGCTCCCAAGAATCGCTGCCCCGATCACCACCACCGGCCAGGCTGTTGACTCCATCCCAACTGCCAACCCAGCGATGATGTTGGTCGCATGGCCCGTTTCACTAGCCTTGGCAATAGCCTTCACCGGCTTATAGCTCTTGGAAGTGTAGTAATCGGTGATAAAGACGAGGGCGAGGGTCACGGCTAAGCCAATCAACGCCGCGAGGTAATAACTCAACCCACTCACGCCACCCACACCATCCATAATCGAAGAGGTCACGGGATAGAAGGCAATCGCCGCAATGCCGCCCGCCACAAACAAGCCCTTGTAGAGCGCCGTCATAATCTCGCCGCCCTGGCTTACCTTCACAAAGAAAATGCCGATGATCGTTGCAAAGATTGTGACACCCCCGAGGGCGAGAGGGAATAGAATCGGGGCGCTGACTCCCTTAAACAGCGTGAAAGCCAAGACCATCGCCGCCACCGTCGTCACCGCGTAGGTCTCGAAGAGGTCCGCGGCCATACCGGCACAGTCGCCGACATTGTCGCCCACGTTGTCTGCAATGACGGCCGGATTGCGAGGATCGTCCTCCGGAATCCCCGCTTCGACTTTCCCGACGAGGTCGGCGCCGACGTCCGCCGCTTTGGTATAGATCCCACCGCCCACACGGGCAAACACCGAAATCAAACTGCCGCCGAACCCAAGACTCAGCAAGGCATGGATGGCTTTCTCCTGGCCCGCAAACTGCGAGGCCAGCGTGTAGAAGATGGTGATGGCCAACAAACCCAAGCCGATCAACAAGAGCCCCGTCACCGCGCCGCCACGGAACGCCACGGTCAGCGCGGCATTCATTCCATTATGGGCAGCCTGAGCCGTCCGCACGTTCGCCCGCACCGCAATCACCATGCCCACATACCCGGCCAACGACGACGCGCCGGCGCCAATCAAAAATCCCACTGCGGTCAGTAAGCCAAATTTATCGGAGAACGCCCCTGCTCCCCACAAGATGGCAAATAACACTGCGGCGACAACGCCGACGGTCCTATATTGGCGGTTCAGATAGGCGCTCGCGCCTTCCTGAATGGCCTTTGCAATATCCTGCATTTTCTGGTTACCAGCATCAAGCTTGAATACCCACATGGCCAGATACAGGCCGTAGACAATGCCGGTCACCGCCGCTATCAACGCAAACGTAATGATGACTGAGTCGCTCACAGGTCACTCCTCTTAATAGGTGAGGGGCTCTTATGTCACACGGCTCCTTATGGCTTCAACCCATCAAAAGTACATGTGGGGGGGGAAACCGCAGGGTGGTGCAGATCCAGCCGAGGCTAACTGCCCGAAAAGTTGAGCCATTCTATACGGGTGAGAGGAAGGGATCAAGATGAAAAAATGGAGAGGGATGGAGCCTGACGATCTTCTGTGCTCGCGCAACGCGCGGCCTCAGAAGGCCCTCGTTGGACGCGCGCAGTGGAAGATCCATCAGCCCCCATCCCTGGAGGGAGAACGAGCAAGCTTGCAGGAAGCATCTCAGACCTAAAGAAAAGATTCCCGACCTCTTTTCGTTCCCCCTAGCCGCCGCTCCCATTGTAAGGGGCGCGTGTGCTAGACGGGTGCCGCGTCCTTGGGTTGCTTCAGCGCCCCATAGACTTTGTGCAGCATGTGCTCCACTGCGAGCTTCCGAAACTCACCGTCAGCCATGAGCTTCCCGAAAATCTCTTCATTACCTTCCATGCGATCAATGACCAGGCCCTCGAAGGCCTTCTCAAACACGTAACGGAAGTCGTCCTTCGAGTTCGTCGCCGCCGCTTTCCGAAGCGTGTCGCTCTCGATGGCCTCTTCCTGAATCTGGTCAAAGAAGAGCTGGTCGGCTTGGGTGAAACTCGTGCCGAAGCGCTCGTTGAGAATGTCGATGAGTTCAGACAGTTTGATCTTCTGGTCCTCCTGCCCGGTGCCAACGTCGCTCGGTCCTTTGAGCGGGTGGCCATCGCCCGTGTTGAGATCAATCTGCCCTTCGCTGATTTTTTGCAGCCGGTAGTATTGGAGTTCGATCTCGTCTTCCAGATGTTGGCCCAGCCCCGCCTCGCGCTTGGGCAACTTGGTGAGGAGAAAGCGCAGATAGGTGTAAAGCCGTTCCAGGTCGGAGTCCTGATACGGGATCACCTGTGACAGGAAGCCATACATATTGCGGAAGTTGACCAGCAGCGTCTTCACTTCCTCGCGTTCCTGCTCGGGGCGTTCCTTGAATCGCTCCACCGCCTGATCCAAGACGCCATTCATCTGCGCGTGGTCATGCACCGTCTCTTTGCGGCGTGGTTTGAAATAGACAGCGCAGAACGCTTTGACCTCCTCCTCAAAAATCAGGCCCGTCTCTTCGATCTGGTGTTGCAGCCGGTACAGATGCTGCGCCT
>JBBRRN010000263.1:0-5511 GCA_038200685.1 Nitrospirales bacterium | reverse complement strand
GATTCCCTAGCTGAGTTGGCCCTGGATCTACGCTGGTCGTGGAATCATGCGACCGACCAAGTGTGGCGGCAACTTGATCCCGCACTGTGGGCCATCACGCATAACCCCTGGGTGGTCCTTCAGACGGTCTCGCGGGACCAGATCAAGTGGGTGTTAGACGATCCAGCTTTCCGCAAACACGTCGATGAAATGGTGCAAACCAGGCGCAATGCGGCGAAAGCCCCCGCGTGGTTTCAGCACACCTATTCAGACTCTCTACTGACCTTCGCTCTTTTTCATACCCGCCGTCGTGTTGATGGCTCCTCTGGCCGCTCAATCGGATCCCTTGGACCTCGAAGAGGTCGCACATATGAAAGCCGGCCATCAAAAGGTCGAGGGAGTGGTGACTGAGGTGAAGTCCGGCCTCTATACCGTCAAGACGTCTACTGGAGCCACGCTCACGCTGGTCGAATCGGCAGTGTTTCGTCAAGGGCGGGCCGTTCCCAATATCGGTGATGAAATGACGCTCTGGGTCAATGAAGGCAACATGGTCATGGATGCGCGTCCGAAAGGGCAACCCGGCAAGAGGCCTCGTTTCATCACCGGAACGCTCGCATCGATTGATTATGGCAAGTCCCACATGACGCTGTCGACGTCGGGAGGAGAGCAAAGTTTTCTGCTCAGACCCGAGAGCCGCATGTTCAGGAATATCGCTGTCGGCACTGAGGTCACAATTGAAGTCAATGACATGGGCAAGGTCATCGACATTCATAAGGATAAATAGGAAGGCCGAGAACCAAGCGTATTAAACGACGACCCAACAACCAGGAGGCTGAATCATGGAACGAAGAATGGAACGAACAGAGCCGACGTACGGCGGAACGCTAAAACAACACGGAAGAGGCGATGCCATTCAAACCTTTCCCGCAAGCGAGCAGCTCTATACGAGGTCCTGCGCTCGTTGCAGTGGCCTGCTCGTAAACGAGTGGTACTACGGCTTGCAAAACACCGGCGAACATAGCATCGAGACCCTCCGTTGCGTGCAATGCGGACACCGTGTCGATCCCGTGATCGTACAGAACCAAATCCGATCGCCGGTCGAAAGCCAACAGGTGCGGCAACGGTACTCCACAAGGACAGGTCTGTTGAGCGAACTCGCATGATTGACAAGAACGGACCTAACACGAATGGGTACGAGATGTGGGTAAAGGAGGATGAAATGGAACACGGAGATGCACGAGGGAACGTGTGGTCGATTGTACTGGCAGGTGGTGACGGGGTGCGGACCAAGGAATTCATCCAGCGGTGGTTCGGCCATGAGAAACCGAAGCAATACTGTGCCTTCGTCGGGACCCGTTCAATGTTCCAGCACACGCTCGACCGTGCGGCCAACTTGACCCCTTGGGAACGCGTGGTCGTGGTAGCGGCTCAGCACCATCAACAGGAAGTCTGGTCGCAGCTCGATAGAAGGCCGGTGGGCATGGTGCTGTTCCAACCGAAGAACGTCGACACCGCAGCCGGCGTGTTTCTGGCCCTTACCTATGTTTTGGCGCGTGATCCACACGCGACCGTCGTGATCTATCCATCGGACCATTTCATCTCCCCGGAAGGGGCATTTCTGTCGGCCGTGGAGGATGCAGTACGGGGCAGCAACAGCCTGGGAGGTCGGCCGGTCTTACTCGCCGCGAGGCCGGACGGTCTGGAGCTGGAGTATGGGTGGATTAAGCCGGGACGAGTTCTGATGTGGGCCAGGACGGCTGCAATCCACGCTGTGGAGACGTTCTTGGAAAAACCAGACGAAGCCATGGCGCACGAAGCCAAGGCCACCGACAGCTTGTGGAATACGATGGTTCTTGCAAGCAGAGGACGCGAACTCTGGAGCTTAGGGTGGAAATGCTTTCCTGAACTGATGTCACGCTTCGAACGGTTAAAGGAGGCGATCGATACCGCCGAAGAGCTGCGAGTCCTCGATACGATCTATGACGCCATGCCGTGTCGAAACTTCTCTTCACATGTGCTCCAGTGCGCGCCGGAGCGGCTCGCGGTGATGGAGATGCGGGATGTCGTCTGGAGTGACTGGGGCAACCCCGCGCGGATCGCAGACACGCTGGACAGGATCGGCGAGCCGATGGCCGTTGCCGAAGTGCCACTCCCGTTCCTGTATCAGGGGTGAGGGACTGCTCAGTATGTTCTGTCATGAAGGAGACCGGATACCATGAGCGTTCTTGTGTTTGGCGGGACCGAAGGCGTGAGAGTGCAGATTCTAGCGTTCTTGCGGGGGGTGTGATTGTGGTGGCGCCCTCTTCATTGACGGAACGACTTGGCGGCTCTGTGAGGAACTTCACGATATCCTGAGCGAAGGTTTGGTAACCGTTTTCGGTGGCATGAGACAGCTTGATGAAACAGAACGGATTCGAAATGTGTTGCTGATTCGAGTAGGACGACTCGATGCAGTAGTCGTTTCACTCGGCCGGAGGCGCTCTTGCCCATCAGTGGTCGCGGTCTTATTCGAAATATAAGAGCGTGCGTTAGGCGACCGTCTCACACCCAAGTTTGTGATCGCGCATACGTTTCTGCAGCTGCTGTTGCTCGGGAAAATGGCAGTTACACATTGATTAAACGGACCGCAACGGAGTGCGCCTTACGGCAAGCCGGTCTCAGCGTCATTATTGGGGCCGCTCAAGATATGCAGGTTCGTGTTCTTTCGGAAGAGTTGGCCGACAGGCTCATGCGCATCAACGAGGCGATCGTGTATCCAGATATAAATATGCGAGCGCGTGATCCACCCGAAACTTGGTTGGTACTTGCGTGGGAACAGTCATCGCACGCCTGGTTTCTGAGGGGGCTGCACTGGTGGGCGGGGCGACGACTCGGTTCGTAGAGGGTCGATCACCATTCCTGATGAAATTATCTCCTAGGAGGTCGCCATGGCAAAGTCGACATCACAAAAGAAAGAACAACCGCTGATCAGGCACACGTTTTCCACCCAACAGACGTTGACCAACAATGGTTCGCATCGAGAAGACATCGAGCGACACGCGTATGAACTCTATCTTGCACGAGGTGGGGTAGATGGATACGCCATCGAGGATTGGCAGCAGGCGGAGCGGGAATTCCAAGCAAGACGACCTTAGCTGTGATGCGGGTCGAATGGAAACCTTAGAGAAGATGGACGTGCACATCCAAGCCTTGCTGGCGAAGATCGATTGGGACATCTCACGCTCTGATCACAACCATCCACGGCGTGGGTACACGCTGGATGTCAGCGCATCTCGCGTCGTATCAGAAGATGGACTCCAGCGCCAAATGAAGAATACTTCATGCTCCGTTCACGAGAATTTCATGCTGAGAGACTATGCTCCGCCGTAGGGACAGGTTCAAAAGGAGGGCAGAGAGCCATGATCACTGATCGATTGAAGTCGAGACTGCCATTGCTCAGCATATAGAGACGCAAGGATCCTGTACGATTGAGGCGTTAGTCCACTCCCTTTTTCTCTTCACCTTTAACCAGGTCTTCTTCGCCGTAGACCGGCTCAGTTGGGAAAGGAAAGTCAGCCTTCGACATCCGACCCGGTTTGCCTATCTTGTCTCAGCCGTAGGCGCTGGCACTCGCACCCAGACCAGCCTCTCGGCCGATCGGTAGGGCGTGTTGGTGTGAGCGGTCCATGAATCCGTCGATCTATCCTCTGTGTCAGGAAACGTGAGGAGAACTACCGGTGAATCTGAAAAGTCTCGTACATCGCGAGCTCGGTGAGGGGCTGACTGAAGCAGCGTTGGCCTCTGCGGTCGGGGTCTCCGTTCGGACGATCGCAAACATACTGACCGATGAAGTCCCTCAAGACCCGGCAATCTGGGAAAGATTTGCCCGGTATTTTCGCATTCATGCGGACTTTCTGCGATCCGGTGGCCCACCACACTCAGAAGGATTGTTCGAGCTCACAGAGAGTGCCCATCATTCCCCCATCGGCCAGATGAGGAAGGCGCCGCTTCTGAAGTGGGAGCAAATCCACCAGATGGTCACGCACGAAGAGCCGCCTCGTCTCATCCACGCTGAAACGCTGCTTGAAACAGACGTTCCAGGGAAGCGCACCTTCGCGCTACAGATACGAGACAAGTCCATGCAGCCTCTCTTCAGCGAAGGCGAGATCATTTTCGTGAATCCTGATCTTTCCGGTGAGCCGAATGACTATGTGGTGGTCGAGGGTGAGGCCGGTGGCCCAGAAGGAGCCCTGTTACGGCAGCTCAAGGAAGTCGGCGGGCAGGCGATTCTTCATCCACTCAACCGACGGTATGAAGACCTCCCTTTGACGAAGCAGCAGCGTATCTGGGGTCGAGTTGTGCGGTTGCGGAAGAATCTTTGAGGAAGGACACCTCCTGCGATGACGGTAGGCTCAAAACTACTCATCTTCGCGTTTCTGAGCCTGGCCGCAGTTTGCGCAGTTGGAGGATGGCTTGGCTACCAATTGTTCACCACCGGCTTTAGCGCAAAGGCGGAGCCCCATGCGATCGAGGTGTTCATAGCGCGCCAGATCCGCTATCTCGCCATTCCGGTCGAGAATCGACAGGCGCAGAATCCCATCTCGTTGAGCCCCGATGTCCTGAAAGAGTCGATGGAGCATTTTGCCGATCACTGCGCCACCTGCCATGCCAACGATGGCAGCGGCCAGACTCTGATCGGCAAGAACGTGTACCCGAAGGCGCCTGACTTACGATTGGTCGACACGCAATCGATGTCGGACGGTGAAATCTTCTGGGTCATTCATAATGGTATCCGCTTCACCGCGATGCCGGCCTGGGGAGAGGGTGATCCAGCGCAGGACACGGACAGTTGGAAGCTGGTCCACTTCATTCGCCATCTCCCACAATTGACGCCGAAAGAACTCGACCAGATGAAGGCGCTCAATCCCAAGACAAAGAAAGACTTGGAAAAAGAAGCTGCCTTCGGCCAGTCCAGACAGGGAGACGATGCGGCGGCAGCACGGACCGAGAGCGGCCATCATCACTGAAAGGCTGTGGAAAAACGATGCCGATCACACTGTCTGGGGTTCTTGCCATTTAACCTAGCGAAGCATCTGTCTCGCTAACGAGAGAGTCGTCACGAGAGAACTAGAATTTCTTCGATCTGGTCAAAATTGCTCAGCTAGTTCAACACCGAGAGATTAGAGTGACACATTGCGTTATTTACATGTAACCCGAAGGAGGCTACCTATTGGTGTCTATCTCGAGAAATGTCGGTGTCATGTCATCCCCAACCACAAGAATTTTTTGAAAGGAGCATGTGATGCATACAGGGAAAACATCAGGTAAGGCAATACTGGCCGGATTCGTCATTGCAGGAGCATTAGTTTTGACACAATTGCCGGGTCAGGCGGAAGGACCGACGATAGCCCCCTGAGCTTCCCTCTGTTTTTCGTCTTCCATCGGGCGGGTTTCATGCTACCAGGTTTTCCTCGTGTTGAGCCAGACGCCACTCATCCAGAAACCGCATCGGTGACTGATAGTGTAGCGTCGAGTGCCGTCGCGTCCGGGTGT
>JBBRRN010000262.1:0-5512 GCA_038200685.1 Nitrospirales bacterium | reverse complement strand
CGGAGCGCCTACCCTGTGAAGGACCATCGTAGTCAAAAGCTTTCACACCCTTGCCAACTAAAATCCACAGGCGTATATGTTTTGTATTCAGGATACCCTCCAAGAGTAGGCTCGGTACTGTTGTTCGCTGGCAGTCAAATGCGAGGTGGAGTCTCCGGTATAGAGTTGGCCTGCTTCGTTATCGGTAACTGCGATCATGAATTTGTAATTCTAAGGAGGCGTCCATGAAATCTTTCACCAGACCTACCGCGCTCACACTGTTGATGCCGATCCTCATTCTGGCAGGTTGCAGCCATACCATTCCAGCAACCAGGGCGCCGCAGCCGCCGCCTCAATTAGGCAAGACCCCACCGACAATCGCGCCGCTCAGTGCCAGCGGAAAACAAGCGCAGGCTCCCGAATCGATGTTGCCGGTGACACTCACAACCGATCTCACTCCTGTGCAACGGACCATTCAAGCGGCCGTGCCCGAGCGGTTCACTGATGAAGATCACCCGCTTGCGAACGACTACCGCTGGCGGTTTGTCCGAGAGGGTGAACCGCAAGTCCGTATCCAGGATGGATTGGTCAAGTATCAAGCCTTCTACAGGGGAGAGCTCGAATCCACCGCTGCACGCGCTTGCCGGCTCGACCCTCTCTTTCCTGTGCTTGAGGGGACAGGACGGCTCATGCTACGCGAACAGGATCAGGCACTTCTCGTCACGATGATCGATTCAAGAACCTCCATTACTTTAAAACCTGAAAGCGACAGCAAGTGCAACATGTTCAATATTGCGCTAAAAGATCAGCTGGCCGAGCTGTTTGAACAGGAGGCGCTCAATCAGCACATCAGCCAATCTGTTGAGCGAGCGGGCCATTCCATTCCAATTCAGCTCGTCTGGGATAAATTACAGGAGCCCATGACCGTCGGGAAGGCGAACAACCAGCTCTGTCTGTACGGCAAAGCACAGGACTTCACCATGGGCTCACTCAAGGGCTCGGCACAACAAACGACGATCACGGGAGTCGCTCGACAAACGCCTGTCGCCCTCTACCAGACACCGTGCCAAAAGTCGGCGACCACATTACCGCCAAAGGTGCATATGAGTAACACGGCGGTGGCGGTGCAGGAGGGACAGCCATATAGGATTCTTCTCAGTGTGCCGGTACCCTATGCCGTGCTCAATCAACAACTCCAAGACAAATTGTTCCATCAGGAGGCAAAGCTGCCCACGACATTCGGCAACACGCTGACGATCGAACGCGCGATCGCTTCCCACGTCGACGGCCGCTTGCTCCTCTCCGTGGAGACCAGCGGAGACGTGGACGGCACACTCTACTATTGGGGCACGCCGAGGCTGGAGCAGGAGGGCAATGTCATCACGATTCCGGATCTCCAGATGGCCAGTGAAACAAAGATGGCGTTGGATAAGGTCAAGGGCAGGTACTGGCAAATGGTAGATGCCGAATTACAGCCGCGCTTGCGGCACGCCGCGACGATCGATTTGACGCAACGGATCGGAGCCATGAAGAGCGCGCTGAGTGGCCAGCATCAGTCCGGAGGGGTGGCCATGGATATGTTGATAGGACGCCAGGAAGCCGGACAGGTCACTTCGACCAAAGACGCCCTCGTGGCCGATGTCCTGTTGGAAGGAACTGCCAGCGCGACGACTCGATTGCCCATGGAGCAACAGGCTCAGCGCGAAGCGACAGGAAGGACGCTGCTGAAGAAAGCACCGACCGACAACGCGCCGTCGAAGGCCGCGCGCATACCGGAAGGCAGGCCGTCGGAAGATTTTTTACAACGCCGCTAAAAATGCCCGGGGGTCGACAACTCACTGTCGACCCCCCTTATTTCTCCGCTTGACTATCTCACTCAGACCTCTTCTTCTTCCGATATCATCGACCGCCTGCTTGATCGAAAACCAGAACCTCGTACCCCCTTGTACTCCCTATTCGAGGCTCTTTGCTTCGAAATGCGTCAAGGAATCGGCTTCGACGGTATAGCTAATCTCAAGAGGGTTACAGCACACCTCGCAGTCTTCGACATAGGTGTGACGGCGAACCGAGAGGTCCAGGACCATCGAGATCTCTTCGCCGCAGAAGGGACAGATGAAGGAGTGTTCCACAACGCAAATACGGTACCGCAAATCTCTATCGCATGACAAATGGAGAGAACCGCGGGCAAGTCTGGTCGTCCTTCTGCTCGCGGAAAGCGGAGGGGATGGAGCCTGATGATCTTCTGTGCTCGCGCAACGCGCGGTCTCAGATGGATGCGAAGGAGCAGGCAGACCGTTCTTCTTGCTCGCAGAGCCCCCACGATAAAGCGGTGGTCGCTCGATGCGCGCAGTGAAGAACAATCTGCCTACTCCTTCTGGGAAAGTTGAGGAATCAGAAGGCCCTCGCTCGGGTTAATGGCACGTCTCGGGAAATCGATTGCGAAGCAATCGGAGGGTAGGGCGGGTGAAAAATATCTGCCAGTGGGTGAGCGAGTGAGAAAGTTGCGCGCAATCGAGGATCAACCACGCTGCCCTTGAGAAGAAAGCAGGGGATTGGGAGGGGTCCACGCCTTTCAGAGGGCGTTGACGGAGTTACTCACCAGCGACAAGTTCAGCGTCCAACGGATGGTCTTTGCGAAATCGACTGACACCCAGCACACTGAACCCCAGCACATGGCCCTGTTCATCGACCCGCTCCATGAGCGCGTCATGTGCCGTGGCCCGCATGAAACCTGGTGCTTCACGAAACTGAACTTCAAGATAGTCCGCCTCGGGATCAAACCAGACCTTTACTTTTTCGGCCATAATGATTCTCCCGGCTTCAGTTGATCGGTTAAATAGGCCGTCACCACAAACGCGTCATCGGGAGGGTACTTTACCACGACACAGAGCCATTTCCCACCAACACGCGTCCTTGCGTAATACTCGTAAAATAGCTGCACGGTCTCATCGGAACGATAGACGCGCACCTCTGCAGGAGCCTGCAAGACCCGGCTGATCTCCTCTTCCATTCCAGCCAATTCGAGATGCTGAAGAATATGAGCGAGCCGTTCATCCGTCAATCGTACCGAACGTCCAAAGCAATCCCGGATAACTTTCATGACACTCCTTGGGCATGCAATGAGATTCGAACTCGCAGAAGCCATCGTTCAAGGAATAACGCAGCAGGATACCTCGCCACCGATATTTTGGGAAGCGCTGGCTAGCGGGGAAGGAGCGGCCAGGCGCCCTTCTTGCTCGCAGAACGCGCACGATATGAATGTGCCCGTTCGATGCGCGCAGTGAAGAGCAACCTCGGCCACACCCTTTAAAGAGTAGTCAAGGCTCGGAAGGGCATGCTAGATGGTTTCCTGTGCTCGTGCAACGCGCGGTCTCGGATGACCCTCGTTGGACACGCGCAGTGGGAGACCATCTAGCCTGCCCTCAAGGGATAAGACAGGAGACCTGCAGTGAGGTAAAGAGCAGTCCGACGAGGGCGTCACGTATCCGGTCAAGCAATGACCCCGGCAAGACATGGGCATCTTTCCTCCCACTACAGCACGATTAGCTCACATAAGTCGGAAACTTTTCCTAGGCTCAGCTTAATCGGTTCCAATCTTTTGATAGGATCTTTGGGTTTCAACACAATCCTATATTCGCGCTGATACCAAAACCGAAAGTGCTTGCTGAGAGAAATATCGTCAATGCGGTCAAGCCGCAAAGGGTCGTAGTAGCAAACCATCTTCTCCGCAAAGAGCCAATCGGAATGGCTCTGCTTGCAAGCTTCCACAATCTTCCTGACAAAACCCTTCGGCTCGTGGACCAACAGGCAAGCATCGGAGTCGAAATCGTCAAACAAGCGGTGATCATGTTTTGCTGCAGTGCAGTAGATGTAGAAATCTGTCTCCGACTTCTTTCTGGTAAATATCCTTCCAGCTATGGGGATCTCTTGATACTCACCGTTGTCGCATTGCATCTTCAGTCGTGTGCCTACAGGTAGCCCTACAGCCGTTTCTAATTCCTCGTCACGGATGGCAAGATTTAAGGATGGATCGCTATAGCCCGAAGCTGGACGTAGCCGAATCTCTCCCTCGTCGCGTATCTTTTTTAGGTCAGCAGGTTTTCCATACTTAACAAAATACGGAGAAGTGGGAAGAGAACGATCCCCCCACGCGCGAATGGCTTTCTTGACCTTCGGATACTCAGGGGAAAATATTTCCGGAGAAGTCAAAGCTATTGCCGTTGACTTTGCCTGGCGAAGCTCTAATTCAAAGTCTACGTGTGCAGCTCTCTCTATCAGCCAACTTACACTCGAAGAGAAATCATTCGATGGAATTCCGGCACTAGAAAACGTCAGCATGTTGCCCCGGATATCTTTTAACCGTTGAACTAACTCATCGAGTGAAGAATGCTCAAGGTATCTTTCACTCAGGTATTGAGTTCGCTGAGATTCAGATGCCTGAAGAGGGGCTTCCTGCTGAAACGTCACAGCGCTTCCTCAACTCGGCGAATCCACATTTCTGTTAGCGGACCCAATTCGCCCTGATCCGCAGATTGAAGGGCATCCAAGTATTTACGCCGCACAGTAGGATCAGTGGGGGCTATTTCAACATGAGGCAAGGCGAGCTTGTACAGCAGGGCGGAGAGAAGGACTCGCCCGATCCGGCCATTGAAATCCTTGAATGGATGAATCCACTGGAAGCGCCAATCGGCCCAGGCCAGGAGAGCCGCACAGCCGCCAAGCGTTCTGTCTGGCTCATGGCGCAATCGTTCGGCAAGATCATCACAAAACTGCCGCATGTGGATCGGCACTTCGTAGTACGGCGGTGGGATGTGGGCACCGACCTGTACATTCACATCGCGGAACCGGCCGGCCCAATCAGGATACAAGTGACCAGCTAACCGCTTGTGCCGGAGGCACAGCCATTCTGAGGTGATGATGATCTGCTCGGGACGGTTCTGAAGAATCTCGTCGTAGATGGCGACGAGCGGGACCGCGAGTCGTTCGGAGAGCTCTGAATAGGAGAGGCGACCTTCGGCGGTCTCGAACTCGCGAGTCGATCCTAGCTTGCTTTGGCCTTCAGCATCGCCGTCAGGGTCTTGAGGCGATCCGTACTGACCGGCTGGTTCTCGAACGCCATGGACTGGCTCACCCGTTCCAGCAGGACATTTCGGTGAGCCGCTGCCACCTTCGCCGGGGTATTGTGCCGGCTGCGCCACTGTTGCAGTCGCGCGTCGGCCTGAGCGGGATCGATCGTTTGGTTCGGTTTCTGATTCATGGCTATCATTCTCCTTCACTTTGGATGTAGATGCAACCGCCGCCGATTCGACGATCTTAATCTCCTCTTCCGTCAAGCCATAGAGGTCATAGACCAGCCGGTCGATCTCCTGATCTGTGACGCCGATCTGGCGTTGGAAACGCGTCTTGTCGTCAGGATACGCGGCTGCGGACAAACGCTGGTGTAGGTCTAACGTACGCTCGACGAGCGAGACCATCTGGCCATGTTGCGCCTTTTCCGTCTTCACCGTGAAGTCGATGACTCGGATCGGTACCT
>JBBRRN010000261.1:0-5516 GCA_038200685.1 Nitrospirales bacterium | reverse complement strand
GAGTAGGCTGCTGCGGGGAGCTTCATTGTGATGTCCTAAAAGGATACGCGCATGGTTCGAGAAAATCTCGAGGACCCTGGCACGATCGAGTCGGAGAAATGCTCGTGAAAGTTCAGGGCGACAACCGGTACAGTGATGCATCCGGCTTTCAAAGCCATGAGGCCAGGATGCCCGATAATGCAACTGTCTCATGACATCATGCATCCCTGTTCAGACTTGTGATCAAGTGCCGTATGGTGCATATAATACTGTTTATTTTGGGAGGCGCGATGGACCTGCAACGTTGTTATAACGCCAGCGAGGATACATTTCCCTTACCTCAACACGTTAAGGAGCGCTATGGCCCGTTTGGGTTTCCTGCACCTACCGACGCCCGTCGCCCGTATATCAGCTCTAACTTTGTGATGGGGCTCGACGGCAGGGCCTCATTTAGAGAATTGACGGACCGTACCGATGGCCATATCGTTTCGAGGAGCAGAGAAGATCGCTGGCTCATGGATTTTCTTCGAGCGCACCATGATGCGCAATTGATCGGTGCGGGCACGCTCCGTGAGGAGCTGAACCCTGAGGGGAAGGGTTGGGACTACGGCATCAATGACGAGGAATTGCGGATATACCGACAGGATAGGCTCAGGCTCGGCCGGCAGAAAGTTCTCGTTCTCAGCGGTTCCGGGAACATCGATCTCACTCTCCGCATCTTCAGCTCTCCGCGAGTTGAAGCGTGGATCATCACCGCTCGTGAAGGACAAGAAAATCTCCGGTCGCAGCTCAAAAGGTTAAGCCGAGAGGGAACCATTAAAATCCTCTCCGTGGGTGAAGGAACGCGGGTCGATCTTGTCGCCGTTACACAACTGCTCCGGCAAGACCATGGCATCCGGACACTGCTCTGTGAAGGCGGACCAACTCTCTATGGAGAGTTCCTCAAGAACCAACTGATCGATGAGGACTTTCGGACGATGTCGCTTCAAGTGCTAGGTGAGTCGACCAACCCCGGGATTGAACGACCGACGGCGTACGGTCACGTGAGCTATACGCCAGGAACCGCCCCGTGGTTTCGATTAATCAGCCTTCATTATGCTTTGCCTCACCACGCATTCTTCCGCCTTCGGTACGAGGGGCCAAGAACGTTTCAGGACTGAGTCGCTAGGATACACACGTCGTTGAGGCGCTACGAGCGAGTGTCCGCCATCGAAGTCCCCGCCGTCTCTTCATCAACGAGCCTGGACTCATGTTGGCTATGCTGGCGCGCGAAACGGTTTAAACTTCTGTTCGGCTTTGGCCGCCAAGACAAAGTCGCTCTCAGTCAGACCCTTAACCTTGTGCGACCAGATCTCGATCTTGCACTTCCCCCAGGCCACATATAGATCAGGATGATGACCCTCGGCTTCCGCGACACCCCCAACCTTGTTCGCAAAGGCCAGCGACTGCGCGAAGTCCTTAAAGGTGTAGTGACGCTCCAAATGCCCTCGCCCGTTGAGTTTCCAGCCTTGACCGAGTTCTTTCAGCAACTCCTTCGCACGGATGGCTTTCAACGGGGGTACACTTCCACCATCGCTACATTTCTTGTCTGCTAGTTCCATGGGAATCTGCCCTCATTGTTCTCTATGCCGCGTTTCCTTACTGAGGGGGCTTAGTTGAAACATTTGGCGCCTCAGTGGTTGTCGTAGTACTAGTGGTGGTCGACGTTGTGCTTCTTGGACTGCTTGTTTTATCCATGGTTTTATCACTACCCTGGTCACTGATTCGATCAGTGCTTTGATCACTGCTTTGGCCACTAGCACGGCCCCTGTTCTGATCACTGGTTTGACCGGCGCCCTGGCCAGCCTGCCCTCCAACCTTGACTACTCCCGAAACGTTGCGCTCGCCAGTCATATTGGCTGATTCCATCCTGACGGTGTACCGGAAATACCCGGGATCTCGAAAACAAGCGCTAGCGGTTTCGTTCGTGCCCAATTTGGCTGTGTTACTGGGTGTCATCATCCCACCGAAATTATTCTGGCATGACAACTGCTTATCCGACACAGGGTCAAGGAAGACTACTCGTACAGGTGCAGTCCTCTTGTTAACCCAACGAACTTCATCACCCGGACTGACAGCCATTTCTCCGAACGACTGGTTATCACCAATGATGATGTCTTTGACATCCCCACTCCTCGTCACTGTGGGCGTGCCCTGACAGCCCAACACAAAAAAAACTAACGCAACACCTAGATATCGGATCGGGTTCATAGAAGTACCTCCTTGTTTAAGTCTGGACCTCATCAACGAAAATCCAATCGGTTCTTTCCTGACGGTCATAACATTCACGTTAGGACGTGTCAATGGGTGTGATCATCGGCATTTATATGGAACCCTACACCTATGAAGGATACAGATCTGATCAATACAGCTCACTTTGAAAAATTGACGAGGCCGACAATCTGTTGCCGCCCAGCGAAGCGCAGCAGGAGCTAGCAAAATTTGTTGTGATGATCACAAGGGCCTGGCCTGCGCACCTGATCTGCCTCTCGAGTATCAAGACGATGTGCGCGTGCAACATAGACTTACTGTAACGACAATCTATTCAGCACACAGACCACGCGAGTTCTCAGTGCACATATCTACTGGCTCGACTCCAGTTCAAGAGAATCCGCCGGTCAGGGTACCCGGACGGAGCGATTTGTGAACAGATGGATCGCCAGCAACACGATCCCGATCAAGAACAGAATCCAGGAAATTTGGACCGCCACGGCGGCCACTCCGGCCAAATTCAGGGCACCGGCAATGACTCCAACCACCAAGAACATCAGTGCGTAGTACAGCATATCGAACTCCCTTCAATATGACGATTCCCGAGTATCGTACCTTCCTTAGTCTACACAGCTATGTTGGACCCTTAGCTGAAGGGAAGCTGAGCCAAATTGCTCAGTTTCGAAAAATTGACGAGGCAGGCAATATGAGCGTCTTTTGCGTGAAGCTCAGTAGGAGTAAGGGGATTGAATCGTGCAGGAGAATATTTGAGGAGAGAACTAGGACCCGTGATGATCACAAAGGCCTGGCAACGAATCCACGTCAACCCGAGATAACAACCGTTACCCAATGGTGATCGCAGGAATGCTGGTATCGGCTTGACCTTGTCTGAGTTTTTCTCGAGCCGTCACGGCCAGTTTTTCGTAGTGTGTGCGGAACGTCTCGATCTCTTCCAGTGACATATCTTCCAGTGTCAGCATCACATTGTGAGCGCCACTCGTGGAACGGATTAACTCATCGATTTTTAATTGAAGTGCTGCACGAGTGCGGCTCTGGGTGTTTTGAATCAAGAACACCATCAGAAAGGTCACAATGGAAGTCACGGCGACAAGGACAAACTTCCAGATCTCACCAAAGTCGAACAGTGGGCCGGTCAACGCCCAGATTGCGATAAAGCACAGGGCGGCGGCGAACGCGATGGGATGGCCTGTGAGGTATTCAGTCTGCTTCGCTAACCGATCAAAACGATCAAGAAATGTGCGTGATCTAACGGGAGGTTGGCCATGCTGAGAAATAATCATCGTTCTCTCCTTCCGAAAATTGCAAGGTGATAACCCGGGAAGATTGTGCGTTGAGAAATGTTTCCAGGCGTCATCCAGCTTAACAGAATTCGCTACGCTGCGCGTCAATGTGCTGACGGTTCATATTCAATGCGTAAGCGACATACCACATACGAATAATCAGCCTCGGAGAGAAGATCAACGTGGAGAGACGCTCACAAGGCAGGGGAACAACCACGCAAGACTGAGTGGGCGAGGCGCTCCCCAAAAGACTCCCGAACGTAAATTCCGATCTATTTTCCTCAGATGCAGCGGTACCTCTCTAAGTGTATCGATTTGCACAGACCGGGAATCATGTATATGAGAAGGTCGGCCATCAAGACAGTAGACCGTTTCGGCGAAAGCCGTGAGGGCCTATGTAAGAACGGGGCAGGAAAAGGAGAGCGATACATCTGGCCCTGTGAGAGCGGCAGAAATCCATCTGGGTGACATGGGAGAAAGTCATATGAAAAACCACGCGGGAGACAGTATTTCAGTCTGGATGGCAACCTCCAAGTTGCCCAGTTTTTCTAGGTTGCTCACGAATGAACAGACTCACGTCTGTATCGTAGGAGCGGGCATCGCGGGGTTAACCACCGCGTATTTGTTGGGGCGTGCCGGAAAATCCGTCATTGTCTTGGATGATGGCCCGATTGTGTCCGGTGAGACTGAACGGACAACGGCCCACCTCGTGACCGCTTTGGACGACCGCTATGTTGATCTGGAGCGGTTACATGGTGAAAAAGGGGCACGGCTTGCGGCTGAAAGTCACTCGGCTGCCATCAGCCAAATTGAATGGATCGTTCGTGAAGAACAGATAGATTGTGACTTTGAGCGTGTGGATGGATACCTTTTCGTGCCGCCGGGAAAATCTAGCGACATCCTGGATAGAGAAATGGCCGCTGCGCAGCATGCCGGCCTGACCGATGTCCATATGGTTGCGCGAGCACCCGTCACATCATTCGATACCGGCCGGACACTGTGCTTTCCCCGGCAAGCACAATTTCACCCCTTGAAATATTTGGCGGCGGTTGCGCAGGTCATCGTGAGAGATGGGGGACGCATTTATACGGAGACGCATGCCGTAAAAATCGAAGGTGGTGAATCAGCTCGGATCGAAACGCGGGATGGTCAGACGGTCACATCAGAAGCTGTGGTAGTTGCGACCAATACACCAGTCAATGACCTATTGGCCATTCATACCAAACAAGCTGCCTATCGGACATTTGTGATTGGAGCGACCGTGCCGACAGGCTCAATCAGTAAAGGACTCTACTGGGACACATCGGATCCATACCACTATATACGTCTGAGCCGTTCGTCATCGGTCGCGAGTGATGTATTGATTGTGGGCGGCGAGGATCATAAGACTGGACAGACAGATGATGCAGAAGCTCGCTATATAAAGCTGGAGGAGTGGGCACGGGCCCGTTTTCCGATGATGACGGATATTGTATTCCGCTGGTCCGGCCAAGTCATGCAGCCAGTCGATGGCCTGGCCTTTATCGGACGAAATCCCATGGACGAAGCAAACGTCTACATTGCGACCGGGGATTCTGGTAACGGCATGACGCACGGGACCATTGCCGGCATATTACTCACCGATCTCATTCAAGGTCGAGATAATGCCTGGTCTACTCTGTACGATCCATCCAGGAAGACCATAGGTGCGTTGAACACCTTTGCCAAGGAAACCCTCAATATGGCCGCACAATATGTTGATTGGCTTACCCCGGGGGACGTCAAGGAAGATGTATTAGTTCCCCCCGGCTCCGGCGCCGTGGTCCGCCGCGGTTTGAAGAAGATTGCCGTCTATTGCGATGATGCAGGTCAGCTGCACGAAAAGTCAGCAGTGTGTCCTCATTTGGGAGGCATCGTAGCGTGGAACCATTCAGAAAAAACGTGGGACTGCCCTTGTCACGGATCACGATTCGATATGTCTGGGACAGTGGTCAATGGGCCGGCTAT
>JBBRRN010000260.1:0-5564 GCA_038200685.1 Nitrospirales bacterium | reverse complement strand
CTTGCGGGAGACTTCATCGAGTTCCGCCGGCAAACTATCGATTTCTGTCCGCAGGCAGGCTGCCGATTCATCGACCAGATCGATGGCTTTGTCCGGAAGAAAGCGATCGGCGATATACCGGTTCGAAAGTTTCGCGGCAGCAACCAGCGCGGCGTCTTTGATGCGTACGCCATGGTGCACTTCGTAGCGTTCCTTGAGTCCGCGCAGAATCGAGATGGTATCCTCCACCGTCGGCTGCTTGACCAGCACCGTTTGAAACCGTCGTTCCAACGCGGCATCCTTCTCAATATGTTTTCGATATTCATTCAGAGTCGTCGCACCGATCAAATGCAATTCTCCGCGGGCCAGCATAGGCTTGAGCAGATTGGCGGCGTCCATCGCCCCTTCTGCAGCCCCCGCTCCCACGACTGTATGCAGCTCATCGATGAACAACAAGACTTGCCCCTCTGCGTTCTGCACCTCTTTGAGGACCGCCTTCAATCGTTCTTCGAATTCGCCACGAAACTTCGCGCCGGCCACCAACGATCCCATGTCGAGGGTGATGACGCGCTTGTTCTTCAGTCCCTCGGGCACGTCTCCTTTAATAATACGAATAGCAAGCCCTTCGACGATCGCGGTTTTCCCGACCCCTGGTTCGCCGATGAGCACCGGATTGTTCTTAGTTCGCCGTGAAAGAATTTGCACGACACGGCGAATTTCTTCATCGCGTCCAATGACGGGATCCAGTTTTCCTTGCCCAGCCAGGCGGGTGAGATCACGGCCATATTTCTCCAATGCTTGGTAGGTGCCTTCCGGATCTTGGTTTGTGACACGCTGAGATCCTCGTATATGTTGCAGCGCGCCCAAAAGTCGTTCCTTCGTCAGACCAAGTTTCTTGAAAATCCCCCCTTCTTGAACCATGGCGAGGACGACATGTTCGACACTGAGATAGTCATCTTTCAAACCGCGTTGTTCGTCTTCGGCGTTGGTCAAGACCTGATTCAACCTGGAGGCGACGTGGAGTTGCCCGGGGCTAGCCCCGGCGCCCTGTACTTGAGGCAGCTTTGCCAGCGCCTGCTCCACTGCCTGGCGAACCGAAGGGACCGACAACCCTGCCTGTTCGAGGAGCGAAGTAGCGAGACCGCCATCCTGTTCCACGAACGCAAGCAGAAGATGCTCCACGTCAATGCCCTGATGACTCCGCCTTGCGGCATGAGACGACGCGGTCTGGAGCGCTTCTTGTAGTTTGATCGTCATACGGTTCATGTCCATGCAATCTCTCCTCTCCACATATCCGGGTGTGCCCTTACCCTTCACATAAGCATAGGATAGAGGAAGTCAATGTTTCTATTGTGGGACGTGATCGGCTTGACCAGAGAAGCCCGGGCAGACTATTGTTTCTCATGTCGCGCATTCTTGCTGAAACCGTCTCACTCTATCGAAGCGCCTTTCGCAAAACTGGAGAATCCCTCATCCGCGGCTGGATGACCATTGTGGCCGTGGTGGGATTTGAATTCCTGCTGCTGCTCGCCACTCAGATCGCCTCGCCGCTGGGCATGATCGGAGGGTTTGTACTTGGTGCGGTGAATGCCCTTCTGGTAGGCGCGACCCTCAGTCTCATTGAGCAATCGATTAGCCACACTCGGGCACTTACCGTTCGCGACGTGCTTGGCAGTGTCGGTCACTATTTTTGGGATGTCATTGGCATAGGATTCATTCTCTGGCTACCGCTCATGGCACTCGACATAAGCATCCAGGCAAACCCGTTTGGGCAACTCTTATCTTACGCAGCGCTCCTGCTCATTTTTCTCTTGTTGAACCCGGCGCCAGAAATTATCTATCAAGTTCGGCATGATTCACCACTTGAGGTATTGAAGACCTCATATGAGTTTGTTCTTGAGAATTGGATGGAATGGTTTCTTCCCTTTGCGTTAATCCTGATTCCCATCATCCTCTCGCCCACAGGCCTACAAGCATTTTTTTCTCTCTCTAGTCGAGTGGGGAGGGGGGGAGGGTTGGATTTTTCCCAGATCCTCGTGTTGCCATTTACAATCCTCGGAGGTTGGCTGGACTATCTGGGTATCCCTTCCTCAATCAGCTGGTATGTAGGGTTATTATTCACACCACCGCTTGCCGTGGCCATGTTGTTGTTTCGTGGCCATCTCTTTGCCTCTTTACATGGGGTATCACGCCGTCAACGCCGATTTGTCTCGCCTTTCAAGTAGGGGCGAGTGGAGTGGCGGAAGGGAAAGTTTTGCTCTCTTCCTAGTTAGAGCCGCCAGACATTCCTGGACCCTTTGCCTTCAGAAAGGCAAAGGGTCCACAATAGCTCCTTGAATAGTCAGCTGAAACAGTGTATGGAATTGCATACAGCTACTACATAGAGGCGAGAAAGAGTTTCGTCCGTGCGCTTATCTGTCTTTTGGCGAATTATTCTGACTTCCCTCGTCATCATCGTGGTGATGGCAGGGGTGAATTTGTATGCCTTATTTCAATTACGCCAGCTGACCGCCTTGAGTGCCAATATGGTCACTCTCCATTACCCGGCCATCGAATCGGCTAAGCACTTGCTCACGGTACTCTATGCTCAGCTCAATAGTGAAAAAAAATATCTCGTCGTACGTGATGCCACATTTTTACGACATTTCGATGAAGAAGTTGAAGAATTCCATCGTGGTCTCCAGACTTTGGAAACACAGGAACTCACTCCGAAAGGTATTAAACTACTCAATAATATTAAGCATATGCAGCAAGAACGACTCGCAATTCTTCATGAGAAATTGGAGAAAAATGGGTCGTCTTCAGCACTGCCACTCGGAAACTATGAGAGTCGGCGAGATATCTTGATGGACCACATCAGTGCCACACTCCAACAGTTCATCGACATTCATGAGACAGGCATCAGTGTCGGAGTCAGCCAGTCACGGGAAAGTTCTGCTCAAGCCGAAGCGGTCACGGAGCAGCTGGTTCTGCTTGCGCTCGTATTTGGCATTACGCTTGCCGGTTTCGCCAGCTACACGATCCTGAGCCCGCTTCGCCAATTACAGAGCCATATCAAACAGATCGGGCAGGGCCATTTCCGCACATCACTGAATATTCGAGCCCCTAGCGAGTTGCGAGACCTCATTGATGCAGTCAATCGGATGGGCATAAAACTCCAAGAGTTGGACGATATGAAGGAAGCGTTTCTTGCCCATGTTTCCCATGAGTTGCGTACGCCCATGGCTTCGATTCAAGAGGGGACCCATCTGCTATTGGATGAAATTCCAGGCCCCCTGTTGCAAGAACAACGCACGACCTTGCGTATTATGGCAGACAGTAGCCGCCGGCTCATCACACTCATCTCCACCATTCTGGATTTGTCCAAGATGAACGCCGGGATGATGGAGTATCGAATTGTTCCGACAGACATTAAGCGAGTCACAGATATATCGGTCAACAAAGTCCAGCTCCTTGCCGATGCCAAGCATGTGCAGTTGTTACTGGAATTACCTGCGCAACGTGTGTGGGTCAAGGCAGATGTGTTTCGACTTGAGCAAGTGCTCGACAATTTGCTCTCAAACGCTTTGAAATTCAGCTCGGAGGGGGGCATCGTCAAGGTCGTCATGAAGCCGGACCTGAGTGCGGGAACCCTTGAGGTGAGCGTGACCGATGGAGGACCAGGCATTCAGGCCGAAGACCTGCCCTACATTTTCGAGCGCTTCTATCAAGGGCGCACGAAGGCTAAACAGGGTGCACAGGGGAGCGGCCTTGGGTTGGCACTAGCAAAGAATGTGGTCGAAGCGCACGGAGGGCGGATTTGGATCGAAAGTGAAGCCAAGAAGGGAACGACCGTACGATTTACTTTACTTCTCATGAAACCAGGAGAACCGGCATGAAGGTTGTTTACAGAGGCCTTATTCCGGCAGTCTTGCCCTGTCTGTTTTTCCTCGCAGGATGCGCTGCATGGTCACCCGCCCCGCAATTTTCACAGCCCTATTTCCTTGTGGAAGCGGGGGAAGTGCAATCGCTCCGTGCCTTAGCCAAAAAACAGGAGTCCCTTACCCAGAGATGTGCAGAGAACAACTCCTGCGACTATGCTTACTTTATGCGCGCCTTGCTGGGGCTTTACGAAAGTCGCGATAGCGCCTCGAAGTACTTCGAGAAAGTGATTGCCGTCGCGCCTCAGAGTCAGCTGGCATCTGCCAGCAAGCTCTGGATCGATCTACTCGAGCACCACGCCGCACCTGTTCAACAGTCCTGGTTCCAATCGGTCTTGGCGGCCCCAGCCATTTCTCAAAGCCAAACCATCTTGGCTCAAGCATCAGATCAGCTGGTGCGAGACTTGCTTCTAGGACTGATGCAAGACGTGCTGTATAAAGAGGGAACAATCCAGCAGATGAGAGCTATTAAGGATGCTGACTCCCAATCCCTGGAAAGTCTCCAGCGTGATCTCGCTGAGCGTGAACGGAAGGGAGATGTCAGCAGTGGGAAGAAAGATATCACGAAAGGCCAAACCGATACGGGTACGGTACTGTCCCTGCATAAGCAACTGATGGAACGAGATAGGAAAATAGAGGAATTGACGAGCCAATTAGAGGCATTCAAGCGCATCGATCAGGAAACGCGTGATAAGGTTCGCCCCATTCGTCCTTCAATGACGGTTGTCCCGCCTCCAATTGCGCCGGAACCAACAGCACCATAAGAAGGGATCTCATGGAAAAAGAACATATTCTTGTAGTCGACGATGAGGAGGGGCTGTTACATCTTGTGAAGATGCGATTGACCGCTATGGGTTTTTCCGTGACAGGCTGTACCACTGGTCGCGAAGCGCTTGCCATAGCCAAGAATAGCCGGTTCGATCTTGCTATTACCGATCTTCGCCTTGGGAACGAAGACGGATTGGATGTGACAGAAGAACTGCTGCGGATTCATCCGGGCCTTCCGGTTATCATCCTGACCGCTCACGGGAGTATTCCCAACGCCGTGGAGGCGATGCAGCGTGGCGCCTTTGGATATCTTACCAAACCGTTCGACGACAAGGAACTCAAGGCCAAGATCGAAGAAGGGCTTTCTCCCCAACGGATGAGAGGCGAGATTCAGCGACTGAAATCTCTCGTCAACGAATTGTACGGTATGGAAAACATCGTCGCGAGAAGCGCTGCGATGCAGCGCTTACTCCAGCAAGTGGTGCAGGTGGCAGACTCCGACGCGACCATTCTTCTCTTTGGAGAAACCGGGACCGGCAAGGAAGTGTTTGCACGTGTCATCCATTCGAACAGCCGGCGGAATAAAGGACCGTTTGTCGCTCTTAATTGCGCAGCCATTCCCGAAACACTCTTTGAGTCAGAACTTTTTGGACATGTGCGAGGGGCCTTTACCAGCGCCCATGGCGCGAAGCGAGGTTTGTTTCAAAGCGCCAACGGCGGCACGCTCTTTCTCGACGAGATCGGCGAAATGCCGCTCTCGATGCAGGTGAAACTATTGCGGGCCGTGCAGGAACGAGAAGTCCGAGAAGTGGGTTCCGAACTCTCAACGAAGATTGATGTGCGAATTATTACCGCAACCAACAAAGACCTAGGTGCAGCGGTCAAGAGCGGGGCATT
>JBBRRN010000259.1:0-5568 GCA_038200685.1 Nitrospirales bacterium | reverse complement strand
CCTGGACATTCAGCTTTGAGGTGGACCAGCCCAGGATTGCGGCGTAGCGATGGAGACTTTGACCTAGAGGATCGACAATGGATTTCGGTGAACAGGTATGCCGCAACAGACTTAATATGGACAACGACGCCTATCCCGAAGAACTAGTCGCTCGACTATTAACGGCTGGGTTATCCGGAAAGGTTGGGTTGGTCGGAAAGCCATGGGATTTGGGCAAGTCTGAGCACATACGCATGTGGGTTAGGCACGAATACAATTACGGCTATTGCGGTGAGAACCTTTTGACAGACGTACCAAGAATGATGAGTTCGCAGCTCGACCATCTGTTGCCGCAGTGGAAGTATCCAGACCTCTACAATGTTGAGGACAACTGGGTTCTTGCATGTTTTTGCTGCAATCAACTCAAGCGTGACTTTAACCCGTGGGACTCGCTCGCGAGCCCAGTTGACTTGCCGACACGTCAAAATCTCGCAGGGTATCGGCACGCGCTGATCGAGATAACTCGGAATCGTCTGAAACCTTTTAGAGATCAGCAGAAGGAGATGCATGAACGCGTTATCAGCATCCTGTCGAAAGGTGAATAGAATTGGGACATTCAAGATTTCCTTGTCTCTCTAGACCAGACATAATCCATTTGCATTGAACAATGTCGAAAACTCTCTTCCATCTCGCCTTCCCGATTCACGATATAGCGGCGGCGAAGGGCTTCTATGTCGACGGGCTTGGCTGTACGTTGGGTCGGGAGTCGAGCCATGCCGTCACGTTCGGACTCGCGGGACATCAACTCGTGGCGCATCTGACGACGGAGCGTTTGCCACAGCAGCAAGGCATTTATCCCCACCATTTCGGTCTGACTTTTTTGTCGAAAGATTCGTGGCAACAGTTCTTGGAACGAGCCCAGGAGAAACAGTTGCCCTTCTATCAACAACCCCGTGTCCGGTTCCCCGGCACCAGAATCGAGCACCACACGTTCTTTCTGGAAGATCCATCCGGGAACCTCCTCGAATTCAAACACTATCTCCATGAGTCGGCGATATTCGGTGAGCGAGACTATTCTGAAGTCGGCGATTCGTTGTAATCTTCCGCCTGCTCCTGGTCTTGAGACTCTATCGAAGGTTCATCAGGCTCAGGCCCTATTTCTGTGTCTGGCTCTGACTTTGGCGCTTGTTCTAACTGGGGAGATCGGGGAGCTTGGGGCGATCCTCTGGTAATCCATTTGAGGATTCGGTTGTGGCGGCGGGTCAGGAAGTTCGTTTTTCGTAGCGGGTCGTATCGCCGGGGCGACGGCTACATGGCCGCCAGCCTCGCGGCTTCGTCGGCCGTCAGGTCGTGTGCGGACTTCTTGAAGTGATGCCGCGCTGCTGCTTCGGCGCCATAGACGCCCTGCCCCCACTCGGCAACATTGAGATACAGCTCGAGAATTCGCTCCTTCGTGAGATGTTGTTCGAGGGAGCGCGTAATCAGCGCTTCTCGCGCCTTTCGAATCAGAGATCGTTCGGCCGATAGGTAGAGATTTTTGGCCAGCTGCTGGGTAATAGTGCTCCCTCCACGTTTGAATTCGCCTGCTCCGAGATTGTACTTGGCTGCCACTTTGATCCCTTCCCAGTCGAATCCTTCGTGAGTAAAGAACGACGCATCTTCTGCCGCCACGACTGCGTGGCGAAGGCTGGGAGAGATACGTGAGAGCGGTACCCACGTCCAATGGCGTCCGATGGTGTGACCTTGTTCTGTCGCCTGCGCCCGTCTCGTTTCCATCAGTGTCGTGACGGTTGGATTGGTCGCGCGTAAGATCGACACATCGGGCATTGCGAGCAACCAGAAGAAGAGGAGTGCCCCGATCGGGAGGCAGAGACCGATGATCAGGAATACCTTCACGCGGGACCGGGATTGTTTGGTTGACTTCCGCATTAGAGACTGCGTATCACAGACATCAAGAGGGACTGTGTGCTAATAATTGAGATGTGTGATCGGTGAGTGGTTGGAGAGCGCATGAGAATCCTTTCGGCAGAGTTTATCAGAAGTTGTGCGGGGCCAGGGCAGTTTCTGAAGAGCGACCTTCCTGAAATCGCCTTCATCGGGCGATCAAACGTTGGGAAGTCCTCCCTCATCAATTCTCTCTTGCAGCGCAAGGGATTGGCCAAGGTGAGTCGCACGCCGGGAAAGACCCGTTTGGTCAATCTCTTTCGGATCGCCAGCGACGATCCTGGGTTGGCGCGTTTCGTGGTGGTGGATTTACCCGGGTATGGTTACGCGAAGGTGTCGAAGGCATTGCGGGCTCAGTGGGCTCCATTGATCGAACAGTATCTCGACGGCAGTGAACAGCTGCGCGCAGTAGTGGTGTTGGTGGAGAGCCGGGTGTTGAGTGAGCAAGACAGAGACACGATTGCATGGCTGCTGTCCGTCGGACGTCCTCCTATCGTCGTCGCGACGAAAGTCGACAAGTTAAAAATGAGCGAACGCATCGGTGCGCTTCGCCGGCTGCAGGAAGGGCTCGGATTGGTCGAGCTCGACGCAGTTATTCCTTACTCTTCGGTAACGGGCGAGGGGCGCGAGCGCTTGTGGGCTGTCCTGAAAGAGCGGATTCGAACTTGATGTCGATGTAGGCCTTATTCTTGAGGTTCGTTAACCACGTTTGAAAGACGTCTTCGCTTTTCTGCTGAAACACGAGTCCCTGGATTTCATTGCGGACTTGCTCATACGGGCGGAACTGCTTGGGTGTCTTGTCTTCCAGGCGCATGATGTGAAAACCTTCCGACGTGTCGATCACATCTGAGATTCCGCCAGGGACCAGCGTGGCGATGGTACGATCAATTTCCGACAAGAGTTCTCCCTGCCGCACTAAGCCCAGGTGTCCTCCGTGTGAGGCGTTCGGGCCGTCGGAAAAGCGCAACGCCATATCCTCGAAAGATTCCCCCTGTTTAAGCCGAATCATCACCTCGCGAACTTTCTCCTTCGCGTCGACCGTATCGTCAGGTGAGCGGGGTTTGATGAGAATCTGGCTGAGCGTGTATTCCTCGGAGAGCGCAAACCGGTCGCGGTGTTCCTGAAAATATCGTTTCAAATCGGAATCTGCGACCATCACTGCACTTCGCACATCTCGGTCGACGATCTTGAGGAGTGTCAACTGTTCTCGGACACGATTCATGTCCGCCAAATTCGTCTCATCGACTGGTTCTCCCTGTTGCTTCATCTGCCGAATCGCTTGCTGGATTTCCTGATCGATAACCGTGACGCCTCGCGCTTTGGCTTCCTGGAGTTGCAACTTGCGTTCGATCATCGAGGTCAACACGATGTATTCCGCTGTCTTGAGGCGACGCGCAAGGGCGTCACCGCGGTATTCTTTTTGAATCCGCTCCCGTTCTGAAGCGAGATCTCGTTGTATCTCGGACAGCATGATGAGGTCCGAGTTGACGATCGCAACGATCCCGTCTTCCACCTGTGCGGCTGAAAGTAAGGACGCTTGTGCGATGAGCCCGAGCGTGAAGAGGATGGTATATCTCAGCCAGTTTGGCGCCATCGTGCTGAACGGATGGATCGTGATCATGGATAGAGGATTCGCCGTGCGCCGAGACTATCGACTGGTCGGCGAAGGTTCGACGGATTGTACACGAATTGCAGTGGACTTGAGGAGGGCAGAAGCGTGTCCGGCATGGCTGTCATGACGAGGCGGAGGAGATGTGGCCAGGTGTGTGGCTCCAGGCTTGGAATAACCGGAGGTGTATTTGATGGAGTGCATCGAGGATTATTTCTGGCCGGGCACGATGCAGATGGTGGCGAGTCGTTCCCCGCAATAGGACAGTCACTGTCGAATAGGCTCCTAGGCGGCATTATTGATGACAATTGGTCGCCAAATCGCTGATCCGAGTTTCGGTCCAGACGGCCAAAGGATCCTCGTAGCAGCAGATCGACGATTGTAGCAGAAGTGTTCATGAATAATGCGGGCGGGTGAGGAGAGCATCGACGCGTGACGACTCAGCGTTTGCCGGCATCATCGATGACATAGCGGGCGGCATCGGCGAGGCGAATCACCGCTTTCGTGCGAATATCGGCAATCACGCCGTCAAACCGCTTCCGACGCTTCTCGTTGAGCAGTTCCTGCCGGAGGCGTTCTCGAACAGCCACGTCCGCCTGAATAATTTCCTTGTCGAGCGGTGTCACCATGATGAGGTAATAGCCGGTGCCCGTCTTGATCGGCGCACTGATCATACCGGTCTTGAGGGTATGAATGACCGCATCGACTTCTGGGTCGACCAGTTCTTTTCGATAGGGTCCGAGATCGCCGCCGTTCGCTTTCGTTTTGAAGTCGATGGAATACCGTTGCGCAAACTTGCTGAAGCTCCCTCCATGATTGACCTGGTATTCGAGATCTTTCGCGGCTGAAATATTGGGCAGCAGCATCTGTGCCACTCGTACTTTCAAGGGCGGGAGGAGTTCGCCGGCATGCTGCTCATAGAAGGCGCTCAATTCCTCATTGGTGAGTTCGACCTTGGCTTTGATCCGGTCCTTGAGCAGTTCATCGATAATGAGTTGTTCCCGGTAGCGCTGTGCGCGATCGCGGATGGTATCGCTCTTGTCGAGCCCGAGCTTGCGTGCTTCCTGCATGAGTAGCTCTCGGGTGATGAGTTCATCGAGGAAGAGGCGCTTCCCCCCTTCTTTCAGGTATCGTGCCCTGGTGGCCTCGGCCAGTTCCCCCCAGTGGGTATCGAAGTCGGTTTGTGTGATCTGGCGACCGTTGACAAGGGCTAGTACGCCTTCCTCCGGCGGTGGCGCACAGCCGGTAAATAAGAGGAAGATGCTGCTGATGGCGCAGGCGAGCAGAGTGGCGAGACGGACAGTGGCCACGTTCATAGATTCCTTCGATTTCGAGTTATGGGCGTCTGAGAGCGTGTCATTGAGATGAGTATGATGGCATTGTGGTGTTGGTATCACAGCCTCCCAGGCTTTGCAAGATTCCGATGAGTTCAGGAAAGATCGACGGCCAATCTTGATGTGGCATCTGTAGCTCAAACGACAGCGGAGACAGGAAGCACAGCCGTTTCTTGTACCGGTCCATCATCCGGTGAATCGCCTGACTTGAGACCCGGTTTTTGGCGTCGAGCGTGACGACGACGGAGTGGGTTTTGAGTTCGATCGTGCTCAGGCGCAAGGCTTTCGCCTGGAGCCGTACCTGCATCACTTCGAACAGGCGCTCGACGGAGTTCGGGGCCAGCCCATACCGATCCTGTATTTCGCCGTGAAGAAGGGCGAGATCTCCGACTTGGGTGCAGGACGAGAGCCGTTTATAGCAGGAGAGTCGCTGGTGGGGGTCGGCGACGTAGTCATCGGGAATAAACGCGGAGACATTGAGCCGGAGGGTGGGGTCCGGATCTTCTTCCACCGTCTGGCCTCTAAGGCGCTGGACGGCCTGTTCCACCATTTGCATGTACAGGTCGAGTCCGATGGCGGCGATGTGCCCCGATTGTTGTTTCCCGAGGAGGTTGCCGGCGCCCCGGATCTCCAGGTCGCGCATGGCGATCTTAAAGCCGCTGCCTAGTTCCGAAAACTCCCGGATGGCCTGGAGGCGCTGCT
>JBBRRN010000258.1:0-5600 GCA_038200685.1 Nitrospirales bacterium | reverse complement strand
GCAGCGTCGATGCAGGACAAGCGGTCATGCGGTGGAGAACGTATGATGCCAAGCGCCGCCCGGCACCATCATCGCCATCGTTTTTGATGACATTCGCCACCGTTCTAAAACTCATGCGCCTCAGCTCCAAACATACCTTCGTGACACACTGAGCAAGCAGGCGCTTGGCAAGTTTTGCGGAATCTTCATTCTCGGAACGTCAGGTAAGACATTCTTGGAGCTTGGTGAGACCCTGCCAAGGTGATCGACTGCATACGTCGCTTACCTTCTCCGTCAACGCCTCCACAGGACATCAAACATCTTCAACGCTTCAGCATTCTCCGATAGACCTCTTTCCGATCCCTGATCTTCACTACCAAGACGAGGAGCTTCCGATCATGGATCTCATAGAGAATCCGGTAATCTCCTAAACCGATACGATACAAATGGTCCTCGCCGGCGAGCTTCTCGACTCCGTGCGGGCGCGGTTCGATTGCAAGCTTGTCGATGAGCCGAACGATTTGAGTCTGAATGGGCTTGGGCAGGGCTTTGAGTGCCCGTTCAGCGGCTGGCGCCACCTCGATGATATGTGCCATGCCCACGCCTTATAGCCCCAGTTCCTTCTTGAGCTTCGAGAAGGATTTGCTGCCCTTCTTCTTCGCTTCGGCAATGGCCGCGCGAGCATCGATCAAATCCATGCGGTCCTCTAACGCCTGCAACAGTTCCACATCTTCCACGGGCACCATCGCCACCACTGCTTTGCCACGCCGTTCGACCATGACGCGCTCTTTTGTATAGGCCACGCGGTTAACCGTTTCAGCAAACATTTCCCTGGCTTTGCTGATCGTGAGTGCTGCCATAGTGGTTGCTCCATTTGCTAGATGTACAATATGTACAAACAGTACAACTTGTACATGTTCCTGTCAAGTCCCTTCGATCCGTGCTAAACCTGGCAAAGATGGCCAATTTTGCAATGCGTTCGTCGTCAAGACCGATCGCAGAACACGACCGGAGTGTAACAACCATTCCCAATAGTGGGCCCTGTAGGCCCTCACGTCGTGGACGATACCCCCGCCAGACCACACCTGGTTCCTGTCGCAGGAGTCATCGCAGGCGTCAGCCCCAATGCTCCAGGCAGTTCATCAGCCCCTTCTTAGCCTAATTCATCAGATCCTCCTCAGATTTTTCCTTGCAGATCGCAGCGCCTTCCCGGCTGCGTGGTTCATGCATGCTCGATTGTTTGCAGGCTTCCCGGCACTTTAGAAATTACTCATGGTCATTACAGGCCGATTCCAGCACGCCGCCACCCCAAGGCGCAGCGCCTGCTGCGCCTTCTTTATCGGCCTTCTCGGAGAGCACTACGGCTGGGTACCGGGAGAGGAGGTCGTCACTGCGGACCTTCTAAAATCAGAATCCTGGCTGACCAATCCCTACCTGAAGAGCGTCACCAAGATTATAATTCTTCACGACTGTCCAGCGAAAATTGTATTGTCCAATCGAAAATTCACCACAAACAGGTGGATATCTCTCCATGGCTAAACGAAATGTTGAGAAATCGATCTAATTGGCGATGCCGGACACGCTGGTGGTGGTGCTCAACGGGGCCCGGCAGACCGGAAAGACCACGGTGGCCCGAGCGATTGAGAGAAGAAGGGCGCGGGATACTGCACGCTGGACGATTCCGCCATGCTCGCACAGGGGTCGAAATCAAAGCCAGCGCCACTGTGACAGCTCCTGACTTTGCAGCGATGCAGGCACTGCGCGGTCAACTTGGCGAGCGGTTCCAAGCCGGCATCGTGCTTTATTTAGTCGAACACGTTGTTCCGTTTGGCGACAAAATCTGGCTCGCGCCGCCACCTGCCCTGCAGGAGCCATAACCTCAACTGAGTCTGCCATATGCCAGACTCATCTTCCTAGGAGCCTGTCCGACGTTGAGTCTTGCGAGCTGAGATCTCAAGACGTTTTCCCCTTCCATTCTTCACTCACGCCCCTTACGATACGACCTAACACTGAGAGGGCTTCTCACATGTCAGACTTACCGCGTGATCAACTCGAACAACTCGTACAGGGTCACCACTGGGATCCTCTGGCAATTCTTGGTGCCCATCCGATAACCCAGGGCGGTTCCCCTACCGCTGCGATTCGATGTTTTTTGCCGGAAGCCAAAGATGTCGCCCTGCTCTTCAGTGAGCAAGGGCAACAGCCCATTCTGATGACACGCATCCATGATGCCGGTTTATTCGAAGCCATCGTACCTGGGCCACTCGGAACAAGCCCTTATCGTTTCCGCATCACCGACCATTGTGGACAGGTCTTGGAGCGGCATGATCCCTATGCCTTCCCGCCGCTCCTTACCGACTTTGAACTGCATCTCTTCGCCGAGGGCACCTTCGTCAAAGCCTATGAGACGATGGGCGCCCATCTCAGAACGGTGCAGGATATCGGCGGAGTCCATTTTGTGGTCTGGGCGCCGAATGCTGCGCGAGTGAGTGTTGTGGGTGACTTTAATGAATGGGATGGACGTCGCCATCCCATGACGAACCGCGGAGCGACCGGCCTTTGGGAGCTCTTCATTCCTGAGCTCACAGACGGCACGCTCTATAAATACGAGATTCGCTCACGCCATCATGCTCAACCGCTTCTGAAAGCTGATCCCTATGCCGCCGCATCGGAACTGCGCCCCAAGACCGCCTCGATCGTCCATGACCTTTCTCCCTACCGCTGGAAGGATCAGTCCTGGATGACCGCGAGAGCCAAACTGGATGCGCTCGCGACCCCTCTCTCAGTTTACGAAGCCCATCTTGGCTCCTGGATGCGTATCCCTGAAGAAGAAAATCGCTGGCTGACCTATATAGAGCTCGCTGAAAAGCTCATCCCATACGTGAAAAATATGGGCTATACCCATGTAGAATTATTGCCGATTACAGAACACCCATTCGATGGATCATGGGGCTATCAGACCACCGGCTATTTCGCCTCTACCAGCCGCCATGGATCGCCTGAAGACTTTATGGCGTTCGTCGATACGGCTCATCAGGCCGGAGTCGGCGTACTGATGGATTGGACCCCCGCGCATTTTCCAGATGATCCACATGGGCTTGCCCAATTCGATGGCACTCATCTCTATGACCATGCCGATCCACGGCTCGGCTACCATCCGGACTGGCATAGCCGTATTTTCAATTACGATCGTGTCGAAGTCCGGAGCTTTTTACTCAACAGCGGGCTCTTTTGGCTGGATCGATACCATATCGACGGCTTACGCGTCGATGCCGTCGCGTCGATGCTCTATCTCGATTATGGACGGAAAGAAGGAGAGTGGATTCCCAATCGGTTCGGCGGGCATGAAAACATCGGCGCCGTCACGCTGCTGAAAGACTTGAATGTCTTAGTCCACCGTGACTTCCCCGGCGCGATGACCATCGCTGAGGAATCTACGTCCTGGCCAGGTGTTTCACGCCCCACCTATGCCGGAGGACTAGGCTTCACGTTCAAGTGGAACATGGGCTGGATGCACGACATGCTGGACTACTTCGGCCTTGACCCCATTCACCGCCGATTTCACCAAAATCAACTGACGTTTGGGCTCCTCTATGCCTTCAATGAAAACTTCGTCCTGGTGCTGTCGCACGATGAAGTGGTGCATGGGAAACGGGCGTTGCTCGACAAAATGCCAGGCGATGAGTGGCAACGTTTTGCCAATCTCCGTTCCCTCTATAGCTTCATGTATGGGCACCCCGGCAAGAAAATGCTCTTCATGGGCGGAGAGTTCGGACAGTGGCGTGAGTGGAACCACGACACCAGCCTGGAATGGCATCTCTGCGATTTCGCACAGCACGCAGGGCTCCAGCGGCTTACAAAAGACCTGAACCACCTCTATCGTCAGGAGCCGGCGCTGCACGAACTCGATCACGACTGGAACGGTTTCCAGTGGATCGACTTTTCCGATGCATCTCACTCCGTGATCGCCTTCCTTCGAAAAGCCAAGGACCAGGATAATCAGATTGTATGCGTGTGTAACTTCACCCCTGTTCCTCACGACAACTATCGAGTCGGCGTGCCTTACGAAGGCTACTATCGCGAACTCTTGAATAGCGATGCATCAGCCTATGGGGGAAGTAACATGGGAAATGCCGGAGGCCTTCACACCAATGCGGTCCCCTCCCACGGGCTCCCCCATTCACTCGCAGTCACACTCCCGCCTTTGTCGGTGTTGTTCCTCAAGCGAATCTGATAGGGCAGGATGCTGAAAAAGCCCGCCAGCTTCGTTCTCACATCGCTCAGAGGTTCAACTTACCGAAGCATACGCCTCGCCTCTTCGCTCGCTGCGGCCTTGCCTGCGGAAGGGCGCGTCTTGGCGCGCGGGGTTGGGTGGGTGAGAATGTCGCCTTTTTGAGCATCCTGCGAGAAGGTCTTCCTATTAGGCACACATACAAACCATCGAAGCTCACCAGCCGCGATAAATTATACGGAAATGTTGGAAGAGGATTACCAGGTCCTGAACGGACCGCAATCGAGATGGATAAACTTCGCGCGCGGATAAAACCCTACCCCACCATACTGGAGCTTCACGGCGGCATGCCGAATCTCACGAAGCTTGACACCGGGAATATAGAAATCGACCGCCTGTCCCTGAACATGCAGACTGTGTTGCGCGACTCGACGACTCCGTTTTAGCAGTAAGGCATTGTACTCAGGCGACCGATAGCCGGAAATGACGTGAATCTCTCCGGCGCCAGCGAGCGTCTTGTGCACGAGGTTGACGTGCTCCAATAATTGTACGTCGATGGCGGCAACTTCTCCTGTGTGATGGCAGCGTAACACATGATTGACCTCATCCAGCGCCGTGAGATCATAGTGCCCTCCCTCATCACGATAGCGAGCTCGCAATCGTTCGTTCGTGTGCACGTTGAAGAACGTGAGTTCGCCATCAGGAAGCTCGATCGCGCGCGCAACAGAGGGCTGCAACAGTCTGCTCCCGAGCAATAGCAGCCCGGCAACAGATGTTTTCAAAAACGTTCGGCGAGTCCAGGCCCAAGAATCGGGATGCTGCAAAGAAACGCTCCAGAAGAATGTGCGATGCAGTTTGTCGTCACAGCGAAGCTGCTTGTATCAAAATCGACATGGTCAGTCAACTCCGTGATCGAGATTTTCATATGAGCTTCACCCACGCACCACTCCATTCCATATGATTCGACCTCTTTTGGCTCAGACTCGATCAATGCACGAAGATGTTATGACCGCACTTCACTCACTCGAGGTTGAGTAACGCTGCCAAGAGGCTGCATGAGGCGGGTGTGCAAAGGCGGTGGGATGGACCGCGTGACACTGTACGTAGATCAATCCGGCGGTGAGTGACCTACGCGCGCACGTCCAGGTGCGACAGAGCACCGTATCGAACCCTGCAGTAGGAATCTTTATACATCTTCGACCATCTACATCACACTCACCCCGAAACAGTTCCCACTGTATTCGATGTATTCCATTGAGTACACTTCTGACCCTCCCCTGATTTCACAGACACCTCCATAAGTGGGAGAATCATGAAATCGGAGGTCAGCATGGCAACAACAACGCGACGTCAATTTACCGACGCATTCAAGTTCGAGGCCGTCAGGCTC
>JBBRRN010000257.1:0-5608 GCA_038200685.1 Nitrospirales bacterium | reverse complement strand
TCGCGACCGCCACATTTTTGCTTCGGTTCATATGGATGAAGATGCGCGGAATCGCCTGCGCGATGGCAGGAGAGGCTTCTACCGTTTCATTTAACGTTTGAGCCGCGCTTCCGTTATCAGAAACGACCGACGGCTTCCTGCATTTTTGTTCTCCACTTAGCTCGTTTATGCCAGGGGGTCATGCTCCCTCGCGAAGGGGGGTGGCTTCTCTGGCTCGAGTTTAGTCGGAGTGTACGCCTTTGACCCACTTAATGGCAGCGGCGTTTGAAAAAAGTAGGAGATAAGCATCTAGGATAGTTTGTTTAATTCTTCAGGAACTTACCCGCACCCTGCGAGTTTCATAAAGGCCAGATCGTCAGCCAAACGAACGAATCCGAAGAGGTTCTACTAGCCCATCGACAACGTTGCAGACCATTACGGTTTTGTACTTGCGAACCGCGCGGCATGCAATGGGCAGCTAAACTTTTGGGAAGTGCCGCATACCGTCGTTCGACGTATTTCTCGCCAACTCCAGTGAGTCATTCTGAGCCAACTTCTAATCTGAGATATGTGACTGCACAGTGCCACATGCTCATGAGTGCATCTTGCCTCGAGGTTCGCGAAAGAACCTATAGCGAGTAACGTCCATTGCTCTGCCGGGTCTGTCCAAGAGCGGTAAGGGTCGCAAGTATCTCTGATACTCGGGTTCGACTTGCCGGACGAAAGCCAGAGGCGATTTGCTGCGGCGTTTGGTGCGGAGTGGCGCGGAGGGCATCCTTCATAGCGCAAACCTGCTCCGGGAGAGCAGCTGGCCATGGTTGCTTGGGCGACGGCGGGTGCCCCTGTCATTGGCTAGGAGGGTATTCTTTGGGCTCAGAGAAACTTCTCGACTGTCTGGCGGTGATGGCAGTCTTTCGCAAACTGCTCTCCGGCCTGCTAACAGGGAAATTAACAGCGAAATCGGCTCTTTTGCACCGTTTCGCGCGAAGAAAAGTGCGGGATTTGCCGGCCTTTACGCACACTCATTCCATTTAGGGTGGAAAATCGGAACAGGGAAAAACAGGGAAAAACAGGGAAAGATCAGGCTATTCCTTCAGCCGACATTCGGCCTTGGCTTCCTGGTCCGTATCGAGAAACCCTCGGTCTTTTGACGGTTCACTTGCCCAAAAGTTCGTTTTTCGCCCAAGTAGACTCAAGATAGAGCGGTTAACGCTTGCAGTTTTGTTTGGGTGAAGCGGTGTAGGGCGTCCTGAGCCCTATAGAGAATCTAGGGCCCTCGGATTACGCTACTCCTTCCGACGAAGGCCCTTTCCTCGGACAACTGGTTGTCTATTTTTTAAGGTGGTGAGTTCCGAAGTTCCACGACAAAAGCTGTCCGAGCATGGAGACGGGCCGATGATCACGATCATTGACCATCAGCATAGGCACATAGATAGTGGCAGAATGGTGGTTGGGCTTTCCACATGTCGAGGGCGTAGTCGGTTGGGCGGCCCTTCTGCAACTCATTGCAGTCCTGCGCCAATATTACCGAACGAGTGTTTGCATCAGTCTAAGAAAGGCGTTACATCGTCTCGCACGCTCCGGAGGTTTCGGTACGGCTTGACACGGTTCAATTCTCGGTCTTTGGCTTGCATCGGTGGGATCTTCCCCTCGATCCTCGAGTTCTGCAGTTAGCACTGAAACTCTACTTCTAGCATCGGGGCAGATAATGAAGAACACATTCTGGCTTGCCGGATTTTTTCTACTCAGGGGCGCCGGGACCATTGCGCAGCCTGCTTCGCAGCAACTTGAGCAGCAACTGGCCGGCATTGTAGCGGCGCACCACGGGAAGATCGCTTACTACGCGCGCGATGTCTCAAGAAATGTAGTTGTTGAACATGATGCGAATACCCCGGTACAGACCGCCTCGGTCATAAAGCTCGCGATCTTTTATGAAGCTCTCGAGCAAATCAGATCTGGCAACGCAAGCTGGGGCGAAAAGCTGACGCTGCAGCAGTCGGACAGAGTGGGCGGATCTGGGATGCTGAACTTTCTAGATGCCCCACTTTCATTGACGCTGAAAGACGTGATTACGCTGATGATCGATCTCAGCGACAACACAGCGACGAACCTGCTGATTGATCGCTTTACTGTCAAAGCTGTGAACGCGCGGATGGACTCTATCGGTTTGCACCAGACTCGTGTTTACAAGAAGATCTATAAACCCGCCACCGAGCCATTGCCTGCGGAGCAGCCGAAATTCGGTCTGGGAAAAACGACTGCTGCTGAGATGGCAATGTTGATGCTTCGTTTTGGGCAATGCGCGCTCGATGCAGACGGGAAGACAGCAAGCAGCGATTCGGATATTGCTTTGTGCAGCACCGCAATCGATATATTGCGGCACCAGTTTTATCGCGACGACATCCCTCGCTATCTTGAAAAACTGGACTCGACTGAAGAGGGCACAGCGATCGCGAACAAGACAGGTGCGCTTGACGCAGTACGGAACGACGTGGCGCTCGTAGGCACAAAGCACGGCTTAATTGTGGTATCGATCTTCACCTACGAGAATCCCGACCACGGCTGGACGGCTGACAATGAGGCAGAATTGACAATCGCGCGGATAGGCGAGCGAGTCGTTCACTTCTGGGCCCCGGACGGCTTGGAAGCCACAGCACTCAAGCCCAAGCCTCAAGATAGGAAGCTTTAAGCACCAGTTCTGCGGTTGAACGCGGTGGCCGAAAAAGCATCCGCTGCCGGGAGTGGACTCATTGCTGCGTTGCTGCAGGCAAGCCCAGTTCTTCCGGAGTGGGAAGTGTGTTCTTCGAATGCCATTGCTGGCTGGCTGCTTGAAACCGGTCGCCACGCGTGATCCACAGCTGGGTAGCGAGTTCATATCGCGTGAGGACATTGCCCAAGGCATATGGCCGATTTTCCCGCAGCCATAAGTCGCGGAATTCATCTTTTGTATAGTTATAGCCATCGCGTAAATCCTGGCATCGTCCGTTGACGCCACTGATAATCCACAATTGATTGCCTATCGTGTGCTGCGTCTGCGGGTCTGCCCGGTTGGCGTAAAGGGCTCTGTACATAGTCGAGATTTCATCGGCTATCTGAAACTTCAGCCCGATAAAATCAAGCCGACGCGCACCCATATCCATCGCATCAAGAGCATCGCGCTCTTGGAGTGCACTCTGTTCGCGGGCTGCGGCGATCAACGTCAGTGCGCGCTCGGCGTGCATGCGCAACTCGTGAGCAACGGGCAGGAGCTTGACTGTGGTCTGCTGACCTTCTTCGCTCCAGGGATCCAGCCAGAACAGCGCGTTTTTGCCGTCACCGAGGCCGGCGCCAGCCAGTGTGAGGTGAGCAGCGATTAATTCACGCTGTGCTTCGTTGACTGATCCCTGCATCTCCCCGTGGAACACAGGTCCGTACGCGCGCTGGAATTGGTCGATATTACTCGAGCCGGACTGCCACGCGGCTGCGGCGCCAAAGAGGGCACCGTACCAGTCCTGCAAAAAAAGGCCTTCACCATCGTCATTCCAGACGGTGTTCAACATGCCTGTCGCCCCCATTCGCTGGCCTTCGGCGACTAGGCCCTGGATATTACGGAGCGCGGTGTCGTTGTTGGGATAGACACGTTTCCAATTACTCACACCAGGAGCGACCCATGTCTGTATACCCGCATCGGTGAACGGCTTAATCCAGTGCTGGTAACCCTCCGCTTCAGGCTCATACACCCAGGCGACAGCAATCATGTCTTTGGGCAGCGAACTGACGAGCGCGGGCTCGTTCACGGCCACATCGCCCCAGAAAAGAAGCTGTTTGTGGAGAGGGGCAAGCGTCGCATGAATCTGTTTTAAAAAGCCGAGATAAACAGCGCCGAGACCGCGCGACTTTACCTCTTCGCCGCTTTTTCCCTTTCCGAGGTCAAAAGTTTCGTCAGCGCCAATATGCATCATAGGACTGGGGAAAACTTCTGCTAATTCACTAAACCACTGTCGTATGAGAGGAAGAGTCCCTGTTTCTCCGGGTGCCAGAACGGCGCCCTGCGGCGTTTCTGCCAAAGCACCATATTGCTCATTAATGAGCACATGATGCAGATGACCAAAGGCTTCTTGTTCAGGGATGATCATGATATGGAGTTGTGCGGCATATTCGACCAGTTCCTTTCCGTCTTCCGGTGTCATTGACCCCCCGGGAAGAGCAGGCAACGGATTTTTTCGATATGCGAAGGTATGTTCGAAGTAAGGCGAATAGACATTGGCCTTGAAGGCCGCAAGCGTAAGTAGCTGCTTCTTCTGAAATGCCAGCGTGGGAACAGGTCCTCTTGAGAGATCATCATGAAGACCGCGGTACTTCATCGCTGGCCAGTCTGTGATCTTAGCCGTATGCAAGACCGAATCTTTTCCATTGGCTGAGACTAATTGCTTTGCGGTCTGCGCCCCATAAAACACTCCGGCAGAGGTTTCACCAATAATGTAAAGCGAGTTGCCAGAGGCGACGATCACGTAGCCCTCTTCATGCATCGCAGGCGAGAACTCAATTTTTTCCAGCTGTAGGAGGCGAATGCCCCTACTGCTACTTCGGCGCAGGAGCACGATGTTCGGGGCTGCAGCGGAGCGGCTTGGCAAAATTCCGCGCTGCTTGAATGTTGCTGCTAGGTCAAGAGCCGCGAAACGATCATCGCGCTCCCCTCCCGGTGCGGATATGTTGATCCCCTTCGACAGCACATACCTGCCCCGCTCGAAGCACGTATGCGGTTGTGGAATGAGCGGTAAGGAACAGGTAGCCAGCGCTGACAGGGATGCAAATACGAGCGCAGTGGATAATACAGCATTGGTAATACTTCCCATGATGAAACTATTGTGCCAGACACTGTCCGCTGGATGGTGAATAAAGTTGATGCCGGCTTTTCCGCGATTAGCGAGACAGCCTCTGTGACTCAGCGAAAACTGTGAAAGGCAGGCAGTTGACGACCTGTCTGCCCTTCAGAGCTGTTAGAAGTTTAGCTTCACCGCTAATTGAAGAGTACGGCCATCACGCGAATTCGTAACTTTACCATAGGTAGACGTTGGGTTTGTACTAAAGGTCGTGCCAATCGAACTCGGATTGTTATGATTGAAGATATTGAAAGACTCAAGACGGAATTGGGCTCCAAAACGCTCGTAAATTCGGAAATTCTTAATTAGGCCCAGGTCATAGCGCCACAACCCAGGCCCGTTGACCGCACCGCGCCGTTCTGTGGGTACTATGCCACCTACCGTGGGATTCGCAAATGCCGCCCTGTTGAACCACTCATCTGAAGTCTTGGGGCCGTTGTTGGGATTGCTGACTTGATCGGGGCGAATGCTAGCTACACGACCGGATCCCGGGGGGCCAGGTGCTCGATAGCCACTCGCCACAGGATCGCCTTCCGCTGTGCCATTGCCAAACACTGTGAAGGGCAGTCCAGTATTGATTGTCAAGATTCCAGATGCTTCAAATCCGCCAAGCAGGCACAATGCTTTCTTTCTGTATTTGGTCCCTTCTCCCACCATTTTCACCCGCAACGACACGTCTGCGTGCTGGGGAATACCGTCCCATTTTACAGAGCCGTTTCCTGGTCTGGAACGAGGGAACCGGGATTATGCAAGCCGCATAATCATCG
>JBBRRN010000256.1:0-5622 GCA_038200685.1 Nitrospirales bacterium | reverse complement strand
TCACACAGAGCGTGACCGAAGCCGAGAAACTCGCGCAGCCGGAGGACTTCGACTATCTGTACCTGATCGGGGAGAGTCACGCCACACTACGCCGCTATGCCCCGCAGTTTCTGAGCGTCCTGAAGCTGCGAGCGGCACCAGCGGCTCAGGACGTGCTGGATGCCATCGACATCATCCGCACAATGCATACCGACCGCGTCCGCAAGGTGCCCACGGATGCGCCGACCGGATTCATCAAGAAACGCTGGAAGGGGCTTGTCTTCACTGACGCCGGCATCGACCGACGCTACTATGAAATGTGCGCGCTGTCCGAACTGAAGCACGCCCTGCGCTCCGGCGACATCTGGGTTCAAGGATCACGCCAGTTTAAGAATTTTGATGAATACCTCGTCCCTACCGACAAGTTCACCGCATTAAAAAACGCCGGAGAGTTGCCGTTGACCGTGGCGACGGACTGCAATCAATACCTCCGCGACCGGCTGCTGTTTTTGGAGCAGGAATTCGAAACGGTCAATCGCATGGCCAGAGATAACGATCTGCCCGACGCTACCATCACGGAGTCCGGCCTGAAAGTCACGCCGCTGGATGCAGTGGTGCCTGAGACAGCGCAGGCGCTGATCGACCAGAGCGCAATGATGCTGCCGCACGTCAGGATCACCGAATTGCTGATGGAGGTCGAGAAATGGACGGGGTTCACGCGCCATTTCACACACATCAAGAGCGGCGATATTGCAAAGGACAAGACGCTGCTGCTGGCCGCTATCCTGGGTGATGCGATCAACCTGGGGCTGACCAAGATGGCGGAATCCTGCCCCGGCACCACCTATGCCAAGCTCTCATGGCTACAAGCGTGGCATATCCGTGACGAAACCTATTCAGCGGCGTTGGCCGAGCTGGTCAATGCGCAATTCAGCCAGCCGTTCGCCGAACACTGGGGGGATGGCAGCACATCATCGTCGGACGGCCAGCGTTTTCGTGTTGGCGGCAAAGGCGAGAGTACGGATCACATCAATCCCAAGTACGGCGCGGAGCCAGGCAGGCTGTTCTACACCCACATCTCCGATCAGTACGCCCCGTTCCACACCAAAGTCATCAACGTCGGTGTGCGTGACTCCACGTATGTGCTGGACGGGCTGCTCTATCATGAATCGGATGTGCGCATCGAGGAGCATTACACCGATACCGCCGGGTTTACCGATCACGTTTCGCCCTCACGCACCTGCTGGGTTTCCGTTTTGCGCCGCGCATCCGCGACTTGGGGGATACCAAACTGTACGTTCCCAAACGCGAACAGCCCTACGCTGCACTGCGCGCCATGATCGGCGGTACGCTCGACATCAAGCACATCCGTACCCATTGGGATGAAATCCTGCGACTGGCCACGTCGATCAAGCAGGGCACGGTCACAGCCTCCCTGATGCTGCGCAAGCTTGGCAGCTATCCGCGCCAGAATGGACTGGCGGTGGCGTTGGGCGAACTGGGCCGCATCGAGCGCACGCTGTTCATTCTGGACTGGTTACAGAGCGTTGAACTGCGCCGCCGCGTCCATGCCGGTCTGAACAAGGACGAGGCCCGGAATGCCTTGGCGCGGGCGATCTTCTTTTATCGACTTGGGGAAATCCGTGACCGCAGTTTTGACCAGCAACGCCAACGAGCCAGCGGTTTGAATCTGGTAACGGCAGCCATAGTTTTGTGGAACACCGTGTATCTGGAACGCGTTACGCAAGCCCTGACAACCCACGGGCCGCCGGTGGACGACGCTCTGCTGCGGTATCTTTCTCCCTTAGGCTGGGAGCACATCAACCTGACCGGAGATTACGTGTGGCGGCAGCGCCGCAGGATCGAACAGGGCAGGTTCAGGCCGCTGCGACCCCTCACCAAGCCTTAGCGTACAATTTTTTCCGTTTTCTGAGGCTTCCCCATGAAGGCGTTGGCTCGTTCCGACCGAGGAGAGGACCGGCAGCTGGCGGCAGACTTGGTGAGCCACTTAACCGGACGGAGCCGCATGACCGAGAAAGAAAAGTGGCGACCTCAAGAACGTGAATAATCCCGCGTTTGGCCCCAACCGCAAGACCAGCGGTTCAGGAAACCGCAATCGCGACCCTAGTCAGGCCTCCTGGAACTCATTGGGGCTAACGAGAACCAAGGGTTAGAGAAAACTTGAACTTTGGCTGGAGTAGGCTGGAATGAGATGGATGAGGTGGAGTTGAACACAAAACGAGCATAGTAGCGGGCTTGTTCTAGCGTTCATTCGCTTATCTGGCTGGCACGCGGTCGGCGCTGGCCAAGCTGGATTGGCTCGCTTTCCGATTCTTCTTCCTCTAGCGGCAGGGTCGCTGGGCGAACGGTCTTGAACTGGACAAGATCCTTCGAAAAGAGCACATCGAGAGTCCAGTCCAAGGCCACGAGGACCTTCTTTTCAAATCGAGGCAGTTTCAGCAAGTAAATCGTTCGCCATAGCCACCAGGCGATGAAACCTGAAAAGTTCACGCCGAGAATGTTCGCGACGCCGGTCCGTTTCCCGATGGGGGCCAGTAGCCCCATCGTCGTGTATAGGAACGGCTTCTTCTGATCGCCTCGAATGGTGGCCAGGATATTCTGGGCCGCCACCTTCCCTTCGCGCAACGCGTGTTGTGCGGTCGGGGGGTGGGATTTCCCGGTCTTGCGATCCGGCACGACTGCACAGTCGCCGAGGGCCCAGAGGCCAGGCCACTCGGGCACTTCCAGGTACTCGTTGACGAGGACCCGGCCCCGCGCTTTCGGGCAGGGCAGTGTGTCCAAGAGGGAGTTCGGGCAGATTCCGGCGGTCCAGACCAGCGTATTGGTCGTCACCGTCGTCCCATCGCTGAGCGTGACTTCGCGGTCCGTCACGGCGGTGACTTTACAGTTCGAATGGATTTCCACCTTGTGCTCCATGAGTTTTCGCTGGGCGTAGGCGCCGAGCTTCTCCCCGAGTTCCGGCAAAATGGTCTTTCCCGAATTGACAAGGATGATCCGAAGCATGTCTTCCCGAAGATGCGGAAAGAACCGTACCGCCTCCCGCAGAAAGTCATTCATGGCCGCGATGGTTTCGACCCCGGCGAACCCGCCACCGGCCACGACGAAATTCAGTAAGGGAGCGCGGAGGGGCGCCGCACATTCAAAGTCCGCCTCTTCCAGATTCGCGATCAGGCGGTTGCGCAGAAAAATCGCGTCATCCAGCGATTTCATCGTGAGCGCGCGGTCTGCCAAGCCGGGGATGTTGAAGAAGTTCGTGGTCGAACCGAGGGCGAGCACCAGGTGGTCGTACGGCAGCGAATGGCAATGTTCCTCGTGCCCATGCGACAAGCCGACTCGTTTATGCACAAGATCGATGGATTCGATGTCTCCGTGGAAAAACGTCACACGACGCAACAGCTTGCGGATTGGGCTGACGATATTGGTGATATCGAGGTCGCTCGCGGCCACTTCGTGCAGCATCGGGGTGAAGAGGAAAAAGTTGTCGCGGTTGACGAGGGTGACGTCCAAGTCGGCTCCCCGCGCAAGCGCTCGTTCGAATTCCAGCGCGGCATACATGCCGCCGAACCCGCCACCCAGAATCAGCACTCGTAGCTTTCCGTTAGACATAAATCCTCTAAATAGTAAGCCTAACGGGTGGAAGGACCTTCGTCAAGGAACAAAGGTTTCAACACGGGACGGCGTCCAAAGAAAGGTTTCCCAGATAGGACGAAACCGTTTTCTCTCATTGATGCCGATCACAGCGGAGCCGTTAAGGGGGGCAAAATGTTTGTGAATGCTTCCCGGACATCTGTCTGATTTCATTGATGATCTACGATAAATTCATAGCAGGGTCAAAAAGAACTGGTTATGGACTGAATATCATTGTCCTGCGATCGTACAAGCAGAACGGTTTGGAATCTCAATTTGGGTCATAGGGTTGTTATGTGTGATGATCGACCGCATAAGTAGCAAGCACCGACAAGTTAGCGCGTTCATCAGATGGACGTATACATTCTAGCGCCTGAAGCGCGGCTGACAAGTATCGGTCCTGAGTTACCTTAATACGCTCCAAGATACCCTCCTTTTTCAGGAGGGCCGCTAGTTGGACTGGCCTACCGGCCTCTGTCTCCGGAGTCCGACGATAGTGCCGAAGAGCATTCGGCGAGCCGTAGCGTTCAAGGTATATCAAGGGCAACAGCAGCCGTTCTTTGACGAGACCAGTTCCAACAGGCTTTCCCAGCACTCCCGTATCTCCGACTATGTCCAGCACATCATCCTGGATCTGAAACGCGATCCCCACATTGAGACCGTACGTCCGCAAGGCTTCGATTTCCACCGAAGTTCCCCCTCCCACGATGGCTGGCAACGTGACGGCTGCGGCGAACTGAGACGCAGTTTTCCCCTGCACGATCGTCAGGTACTCGTCCTCCGAATTGCCCTTACCGGTCGGCATGAGTTCGTGAAACTCTCCCAGGCAGCACAACTGGGCATAGTAGTTGAGGGTGTGTGCGGCCTCAGTTATTCTCTCCGGACCATAGCTATGATGCGCCTCCTGCAGGACAGTGAAGGCGCGAAGGATCAAGTAGTCACCGAGTATGAGAGCTGGACCAATTCCTATCCGCACATGGAGTGCAGGAAGGCTGCGTCTCTCGACTGCCTCGTCCACAATATCATCATGAAAGAGCGACGCTCCGTGCAGGAGTTCGAGGGCCGAGGCGACGGGGATCATCTTGCTGGGTTCGATGCCAATGGCAGAGGCGGCAACAAAGGCCAGTAGTGCCCGGAATCTCTTCCCTCCTTGAAAATATCCAGCAAGCACGGCGGTGCTAGGAGTCTTCTGTAGGTCTGCGATGATAAGGTCACGACAGCTTTCCAGATGAGGAGCGTAACGGTTCAGGATGGCTTCGAAGGTCTGGGGCTGAACCGTGAAAGTGTTCATGGAAATCTTCCCTATTCAAAGAGTTTTGTTTTTTTAAACCTTGCGGGAGAATAGCTTGAACCACCCAAAATATCGAGCCTGACTTTAGAGAGATCTCAGCAGGATTGTGGACATCCCTTCCGTGCGGGGCGTTCTATCCAAAGGCGATTTTTCGTGAAGCAGACCCGTTCTCCCGTGCTATTGGAGCCAGCCCACTTACTCCTGAACCGAGAACCTAGATCGCTTATGTATCCATACCCCTGTTATATCGCCGGAGGCCGGTTTCACATCCTGCAAGCCCGCCCAATTGCGTCCGGTACATCACCGCACTTCCAGCACTCCTTCCTGGCCCTTCTCGCGATGGCTCTTGAAGAACGGGAGCTTCTTATCGCAATAGATCGCGAATGAACCCGGGACCGTGGGGGTGAACTTGATCGTCAGGCTTTCCCCTGCCGGAATCTCTTCCCGGATCTTCAGTCCGGATCGAGGATCGTCGATGATGACATTGTGAGGCACGACCCAGGTCACGCTCTTGACGGTCAATTCGACCGGTTTCCCGGCGTTCACGACGAGGTGGTGCGGAATAAACTCATAGCTGTCGGCTTCCACCACGGCGCGTTGGACGCCGTCGGGATCGAGCGGCACGTCGACCGCGAGTGGACTCGCGGCGAACAATATGGACACTGGCATGAGCAATCCCATCGCAAGCGAAATTCCTGTAAACC
>JBBRRN010000255.1:0-5656 GCA_038200685.1 Nitrospirales bacterium | reverse complement strand
CTTTTTCAAGTTAAATCGAACGGCTATTAGCGGCAGAGGGCAAGGCCCCGCACACAAGCACCAACACGACAAATATGTTTCTCAAACAAACAACAAGATCTACTTTGCAAAGTCGCATGGTATTTCTACGGTAAAACTAAGACCTGCTTACAATTACAACATACCAACATACAAGGCCAGTAATACTGGCATAACGTCTCCCGTCATGAGTCGGACAACGCGTTGCCAATTAAGTTTGTGTTACATGAAGAACTATGAATTGGGAAATTTTGCAGGACGTTCAAAATGATTTATTTTTGAACCAGCGGAAAGGATACGCCGGAGATCATGATAAATCGAGGGGTGTTCGCACTGGATTCGAGCGAGGATTTTGAACGCTAGAGGGGATGGGCAGGCTGACTCTGCGCAGGATGCTCAAAAAGTCCGTCCAGCAAGGCCGCAGCGAGCGAAGAGGCGAGGCGTACGCTTCGGTACGTTGAGCCTGAGCGATGCGAGAACGACGCTGGCGGACTTTTTCAGCATCCTGTTAAAAATTGATCCAGAGCTGCGCATACGCCCAGTCTTGATCGGCGTTGGTGCCTAGATTCTCCTTGATATACGCCCCGGCGAACATATGGCCATAAACCGCCTGGAAGGACAACTTGCCGTCCATAAAGAGGTGCGTCCAGGCCACGTCTATTTCGTCGCCGATATGCCGTTTGTTGTTGTCCGTTCTCGAAAAGACATAGACACCCTGTGTGGCACGGTACCAGTTGTCCTTCGTATTGGCGAGATTCAAGCGGGTAGCCCACACTTCAATATGGTCATCCTTGGTTGGACGAAATTGTAAGTTCACCGAGAGGGCCATCATATTCTTCCAGCCCTGCACGTCCATGTAGCCCATGTGAATGTGGTTGGTCGGGTACAGATTCTCAAACGTGTTGGCAGTTTTACAATCTGTGTTGCGACTGATCGTGCAGTTCGCCCGGCCATCGCCCGACGCATAGTCGAAGTTGAGGGCCAATCGCGGCTTCCAAGCCCACTCGTACTGCGTGTAGCCGATCCAGTTTCTGGTCGCCCAGGCACTGATGTGCAGGTATTTTTGGTTTCCATAGCCTGCGCCGTTGGGCCCACCGGTGTCGCCCATCTGGCCAAACTGATAGACCGTTTCGTTGATCGCGTCGAAGTTGCCCTTGCGCATCTCGATCCGGCCCCCGACGACATGACGGGTTTGGTTCGAATGCCTTGGCGTGCCGAGTCCCTGGCCCCGATTGTCAATCGAATTGTACCGGTTGGAGTAGAGGAAGTAGTACGGCTCGATGATGAATCCCGGCACCGACTTGATCTGGTTGTAAAAAATGAGCACATCGGAATCTTGATTCGCATTGCCGTTATTGAAGGGGCTTGGGCCAATGTTCGGGTTAAGCGCGCCTACGGGCACGGCTTGTCCGAGATCGGACTCAGAGGTGCGAACCCAACCCACATAGCTATCCCAGGCCACTGTGCTGTATTGCAATATCACACCGTCATGGGAAATTCCTGTATTGGACCAATCGAAGGCGCCGAACAGAGACTGGTTGCCGAACACCACATATTGACGACCGGCCTTCACGCTCAAGCCTTGAAACCCGGCGAAGTTTCGAACCAACATGTACGCGGCACGAACCCCCAATGTGCCGCAGTTACCCCCGCCATTGGCGGTGGCACAGCCGTTATGATTCCTCGCATCGTCTTGAGTGCCCTCCCTACCGTTGGCACCGTTTCCGCCCCAGGTCCTCGAATCTTGTAGCTCCATGTAGAAATTCACGTCGGGCGAGAGATCGTACCCGATACCCAGCCGCGTCAACTGTTGGGCATAGAAGTCGTTTGCTTTACCAGGAGTCCCGTTCGGGGTGGTGCCGGGGTTAGGGTTGTTGCAGGCTCCATTTCCCACGATATTGCTGCCGAAACAGACGTTGTTCCGCATGATCGGTCGCACGCGGAGATCGGCGCGTATCCAGAAATTCTTGAGATCGAAATTCCTTCCGATTTTTGGATCATAGAGTTCGTACTCTTCTTTCTGCGGAATGGAGCGAGGAACGACCGGGAGGTGGGTGATTCTTTCATCTTCCGGCAATTCAAACGCAGCTTGCGCCGGGGCCATCATGATGAATGCCCCCGCTGCCATCATGGCTACTCCACACAGGGTGAGTAGACCAATCCTTCCTATCTGTCTGCTGTGCATGGGAGAGGGAGACTGTTGGTGAGTCATGCGGTGGCGCAACTAATCGAGGTGGCCACAACGAGGGCGGGGATGACGGTCAATGCCAAATTGAAGAAGAAGGGACATCGGACTAACGCGAAGGTGTCGGCTGAGGCGATGATCTTCGCGAACTTCGCACCACATGTGTTGCATGGAGAATGGAATGACCCCATCAGGCTGAGCTGGCTGTGTATGCGGGTCGGTCGATGGCCCAGGGATCTAGAACTTGCTCGTCTCCCTATACCTGCCGATCATCTCACGCCTGATTGGTGGATCCCTTTGAATCAGCCTGTTTCTCTGTCGGCGCCGTCACCGCATTGATCTGCTCTTCTGCGTCTTTGAGCGAAGCTTGAAAATCCTGTTCAACCATCTTCACTTCCTGCTGGATCATGTTGAGCTCAGGCTCTACCGACTTCCGCAAATCTTCCGCCGTGTCTTTGAATCCTTTTACCGCTTTCCCAACCTGGCGAGCGACTTCAGGCAGCTGTTTGGGGCCGAACAGCAAGAATGCGATCACTAAAATAATGAGAACTTCGCCGATGCCCAATCCGAACATGATTCGTCATACGTCAAACATCATGCGCCACGCAAAAAAGGAAGCGTGTGATTCCTCTTGGCGCTTCACGCCAGACGCCTCACGCTTCACGTCTCCTTACCCTTGCTTACCTGCTTCACTGGTTGAGCCGGAGCTGTCGCCGATGGAGCAGCCTGTGTTTGCGCAACCTGAGACGGTGGCGCCTCAGGCGCCTCGGACGGAGGAGGCGTCACATCGATTGCATCGGCTTCGTTGACGCTCTTCTTAAATCCTTTAATGGCCTTCCCAAGCCCCTCACCCAACTGCGGAATCTTACCGGCGCCAAAAATGATCAAGACAATGATCAGAATCAGCATCAACTCCATCCATCCGAACGATCCAAACATCGATTACTCGCTTTCTCTTGCTGCCCCACCCAAGACCATTCGCCCAGCGGCGCTGAGCCGATCACTCGGTGGGAACCTTCCTCTTACGAGGAGAAGATCACAAAGGCTATAGAAGTACAAGAACTGAGTCAAGCAGAGAAATTCAGCCATTGGGTCGTTTTGCCTCAGAAAATCAGCAAGGTCGGATGAGGCAATGAAAGTAATCCACAGGGCCTGGGGGCGCGGTCAACGCAATCATGAACGACTGAGGATCGTAGCCGACATCTTCGAGGTCCTTCGAGGCCAAACTCAACTCTTCCTCTGTGAGATAGGCGATGGTATCCGGAATACCTGCCGGCTTGAGGGCGCGCACAAGCGCTTGGAGTGACTCACGTTCCTCCGGTGGCATCTCTAATGGAATAGGGAAGTCCAAATGGCGCGCATAGGGGCTCCGATAGGTCTCGTTCAGCGCGCGGAGGGTCTTGAGCATCAAGCGATCCTGCTCCCATGGCGCCATTCTCGCTCCGGCGGAAGGATGAGTGGCAATGAGGTCCATGAGAGTCAAGACGTTGGTCCCCAAGCTACGCCCCACGAATTCACGCTGGCTTTCTAGAGTCATTATGCCGGCCTCCACCTGCTTGGCAACCGCTTCGACCAGCGCAAAGTTGACCATGAAACTTTGTTGCCCCCCAAATTGGCCATAGCAGGGCTTCTCCGGATCGTTCAGCACGTTCATATCTGCCGTACCTGCATCGAAACTGCTGAACCCGATCGCGTCGGAAGCCAGCAGGCGCTTCGCTTCTTTGACCGTTGCACAGGCCCCTAGATTGACGGGGACTACGACGTGCTCATCGATACGTTTGAGAAAATCAGTGATCGTCTTCCGGTAGGGAACCTCTTTCCATTCGACCGCCCGATATTCGCGTTCCCACACCAGGTCGTCGAGAAACGGCGGAAACTGCCTGAGCGTCTCCGTGTCCATGGCGTCGAACGATCGGACAAAGGCCGCCCAGTCTGAAATTTTTGCATGAGCGGTTTCGCTCACGTTCGGTCGCATAAACTCTTCTTCAATATCGCTCGCCTGGCGCGACATCAGTTTTGTCGGAAGATCGTTCCACAGTTCGTTACAGATGATGCGATCCACGCTGCCATCCGCAACCGCATCGAGCCGGTCTACGGTCCCTCGATGCGTCTCGACCCGGTCACGATGGATCACGAGTTCCGGATGAGTCAAGGCGGTATCGAGTCCCGCTTGTTCCCAATCGACCAGGACATACCGAACGCGGGGATACACGACCTTATCTTTATCGAGGGCTTGAAGATGGCTCAAAAAACATGCGGCGAGATTGCCGTTGCCCGGGCCGAGTTCTAAGATCGTGAGGGGTACGGCGTGAGGGGTACGGTGTGAGTCCGCCACATGATCGCCTGACGCCTGACGCCTGACGCCTGACGTTTTGTCGCGCCTCACAACTTTTTCGAAATAGTCCGCCGCGAGCGCATGGGCGAGTCGATAGTCGGCTGAGGTAAACGTTTGGTAGAAGCGGCGGACCTGATCGCCCCGGAAACGGTAGAACAGCTTATTGATGTGAACTTGCCACTGATCGACCGGCTTATAATCGCCGATGAGCTGCGGTAAGGCATCTGCGTCCTGCAACATCACACAACTCCGTGCGGTCCGTCCTGCTCGCTTCATTTTCAATGAGTGCTAATTTTAGCAGAGGGCGGGAAACAGCCGCAACGGGCTCATAGGAAACCCTCGCACTTTGTTTCAGGCTACAGCCCTTGGACTTGTTACCTTGACAGCGCCCATCGACCGGTGTACCAAGAAGAGATGTCGAGAGGCGCGAGACGAGAGGCACTTGCTGTCATCGTGGGCATGGCCCTCTTGGCGCTACCGGCACTCGAGGCAGCAGAGCTGCCGATCACCAAGAATTCCCCCATCCCGGATTTTCAGAACCGCACCCAAGACGTAGTCCCGTACGACTTTGATGCTCCACCCCAAGGGCTATTTCGAACCATTTCAACGGCGGAAGGATTCGACGAAGAGCTGGGCTTTCACCGTACGCATGAGATCGTGCCGGTGAAACCGACCGACCGGTTCCGGCCCGACACTCCTGCAGTCTTCATCGTGTTCCATCTTCACCAGCATTATCAGGGGTTCCAGGTGTTCGGACGCTGCTTCCCTGAAGCAGTAACCGGTCTCGATCCCACGCTCGTGATTGGACAGGATGCCATGCAGATTGCGCTCGAAGACGACAGCGGCTACCTCGCACTTTCGCCTCCGAAGGGCACATGGACACCCGGCCGATACAAAGTGGAAATTCACGTGGGAGAACAGATCAACGAGATGAGTCTGATGGGTACGATGCGGTTCACCATCGTGGCAAGGAACGCGACAGGTGAACGGTGACGAGCAGAGAGGAATAACCAATGACCCCTCGCCGTCACGGTTCATTTCTCACTCATCACGGCCTTTGTTTGACGCTCCCTTCCGCATTCTGTAGAATGCCCACGCAAACGTGTCGGCTCCCTTCT
>JBBRRN010000254.1:0-5672 GCA_038200685.1 Nitrospirales bacterium | reverse complement strand
TGACGGATCAGCGTATCACCGACCGGCGCGTAGGATTCGTGTTCCAGCATTACGCGTTGTTCCGGCATATGACCGTCACACAGAATGTCGCGTTCGGGCTGAGCGTGCTTCCTCAAGCGCAACGGCCTTCTCCTGACAAGATCCAGAAGAAGGTCGATGAGTTGTTCTCATTGGTCTAGATGCGGGCGATGGCCGACCGCTACCCGAACCAGCTTTCCGGAGGACAACGTCAACGCGTCGCCTTGGCCAGAGCGCTGGCCGTGGAACCGAAGCTGCTCCTCCTTGATGAACCGTTTGGCGCATTGGATGCCAAAGTCCGAAAGGAGCTGAGACGCTGGCTTCGACGCCTTCATGACGAACTGCACATTACGAGCATCCTGGTGACGCATGACCAGGAAGAAGCCTTGGAGGCCGCGGATCGCATCGTGGTGCTAAACCAAGGGCATATCGAGCAGATCGGCACACCAGACGAGGTCTATGAGAGTCCAGCCACACCGTTCGTCTACCAGTTTCTCGGCGATGTCAACGTGTTTCATGGCCGGGTTTCTCAAGACCGGCCCTCGCACGAAGGAGCGAGCGAACATGAACAGGACGCTTTGGGTGAACACGAAGTCACGTTTGTCCGCCCCCATGACCTGGAACTCAGCCTGAGCCGAACCACGCCGACACAGATCGAAGCGACCGTGCGATTTGTCATCACCGCCGGATCGCGAGTGCGTCTCGAACTGGTATCTAAAGACTCCTCTCAGACTATTGCGGTAGAACTCACCAGAGAGCGCTATCGCGAGTTGAAGCTTCGACAAGGCGATATGGTCTTTGTGCACCCGAAACAACTACAAGTATTCAAAATTCCAAGCCACTAATCTATGCTACAGCGTGCCAATGGATCACGAACAGGGATACAATGAAACTCGCTCGGTCGGAGACCGATGTTCGTTCACATATAGTGAATCCAGGATAGGAGAATCAGATGCGTATTAGATATAGGACGACGACTGCGCGGACGTTGAGCCTATTAGTATTCAGCCTGGCTTTCAGCTCTGTGCCGCTGGCTATCGCTGGGCAGTTCGGCACGCCAAAAGAAAACGAGGGAACCAGAGTTTTTAAGCCTACGGAGCATCCGTACTACAGCGGGCAGTTTCATCTTTCAGGTCAGAAGGCAACCCTGATCGGCAGCATGCAGGATCGCGCACCGTGGGACCACCTCGATTATGCCGGCAAACACTTGATATCAGTGCAGGGCTCCATCGATATCCAGGTGAATGAACTCACGAACAGCGGCCAGGTCATCGCTGAATTTGTCGAGGGCGCCGACAGGTATCGAATCGTCTTTGATCGGTTTTCCGCGAAAGCTCCGTTTCAAGATGGCGGCATCGCGACAAGGATCTATGAACATGGTGATTCCGGAAACGGCGATCCGCTGTATCCGAAAACCTGGCTCTATCTTGGAGGATGGGGCACCGCCACCATGCAGAAGAACGAACAGGTGCTCTATAAGGACTATGATGCCCACTTTATGGTGATGGAACGATCACGCGATCCTAAGACCCATGAGGTTCGCTATCCGGTCAAGCGGACTCTGCCTGGAGGAGAAACTGATCCAGCAGGCATGGAAATCGATCTCTGGGTTCGATCGAAGGAACAAAACACCAACAACTTTCCCCCATTTGAAACCTTTGTCCATCTCTGTTGGGATGAAGTGACGTGGCGAAGCGCTCAATGAACCGGTTGATCAAATCCCTCATCAGTGTAATCGTCTCGGCTACTCTGGGATTCGGAATCATGTCGGCCCAGGCAGAGACCGGTTCTCTCACATCTGCGTGGAGCTTCGATCGTGAGCAGCCAGGCGCCCTACCCAGCGAATTCTCAGTTGGCACGTTGTTTGATGGAAGGCCGGCAGGCGATTGGCAGGTGCTCGCGACTGATCGAGCCAAGAGTCCCCCATATGTGCTCGCCCAACTCATGGCCAAGGGAGCCGAGCATGCCTACAAAGTGGTACTGAGCAAGGAAGTCATCGCCTCTGATCTCAATCTTGCAGTATCGTTCTTACCGATCCAGGGACAGGCAGACATGGGGGGCGGGCTGATTTGGCGGGCAGCCGATGATCGCAATTACTATCTGGCAAGAGCCAAACCGTTGGAACAAAATATTCGCGTGTATCGGGTTGAGAAAGGCATTCGGCGCCTGCTACAGAACTTCGACCAGACGATTACCCTGAAACAGTGGCATATACTACGGGTCGCCCATCAAGGCTGTCGCGTACACATCTTCTATGATGGAAAGCAGGTCCTCGATCTCTGTGAGGAAACGTTCCGCACCGGGATGATCGGACTATGGACAAAATCCGATGCCGTCACCTACTTCGACGACCTCCAGTTGCAACAGTTGAAATGAACGCAAATACGAGAAGGAACCTACCGCGATCTGTGTTCTTGAGAATTTCCGAGCGACGATTCTTCACGTCACCATCAGATCTTCGATCCTCGGATAGGGTGGACGGCTGTCCGGGTCAATTGGCTTCTAACACTGCTCGTGTACCTCGCCTTGCCAAGATGCCGTGAAGTAAGCTGCTCTTACTTCTTTGATGAGGTGATCATGCTCGCGAAAAAGACGTCGAAGAACCAGGTGACGCTGCCCCTAAAAGCACTGCAGGACATTCCTGAGACCGACGACTTTGATATCACCGCACAAGGCGTAGTGCTAACTCTCAGACCAGCCACAGTGGATGATCCAGGCTCTCGACTCGCAGTCGTGCGACAGAACATTAAAGATCTTGGGATTGTGCCGAAAGACTGAGATCGTGCCATCGCATGGGCGAGAGGACACTGAGGCCGCCGCCGCCGATCCGAGCCGCTCTCGACACGAACGTCATCATTTCCGCTCTCCTGTTTTCCGGCCCACCGTCGCAATTCGTCTCAGCCTGGCAATCCCGCCGCCTTCGGCCAGTTGTCTCTCCCCCTAAGCTGCAGCGACTACCATGAACGACACGGACCGAATGCGGTGGGCAGGCTTTCCATTCGTGAAACGTTTTGGGCTTTCGGCGAGATACAAACGAGGCTTCACGTACAACGAGGACCGGATGCGATGGGCTGCAGGCGAGGCTCAGCGTTCAGAAAAAGCAGCCTGTCCATTGTTGCTTTCCTGGGATTTAAAAAAGACTCCCGACCCCTTTGTTTCGCCCCATTTATTTTCTGTCTGCGTGAAGTTTCTCGGGCATGACTTCACTGACTTTGGCGATTGATGAGAGTGGGAATCAACCGAGCAGGCGAGCCCGTGGAAGGACGCTTACTCTGGCTTACGCTTCGCCAACAACTTTTGACGCCGCCGTTGCGCCTCAAGCTGCTTGGATTTCTTTCTGACGCTCGGCTTTTCGTAAAACCGCCGCCGCTTCAGTTCGCGGAAGAGTCCTTCCCCCGCGAGTTTCTTCTTGGCAATTTTGAGGGCTTTCTCGACGTTATTATTGAAGACTTTGATTTCCATGCTTTCAGTCTGCGTGCTTTCTCAGGCGATGCCTGTTATAAGTTTTTCTCCCGTGCCATATTGACCAAGAGTACAGTATAACATAGCCCCCCAAGTTCCTCTATTAGTATGTCATGCTGAATCGATCAGAAGGGATGACCTAAGCCGGCATTGTGTTGGATATGTATGATGTCTGTAGCATAGAGCGAACCCTCGATTACCCTGAGTACGAGACAATTTCCGTCACATTCAACTTCGCCCGTTGAATTACTCTTCTGAGAAAAGCAGCCTTACCCCTATGTCCGTCTCCTAGGACTCATGGTAACGTGGGGGTGTCAAAAAACGCCATTACCATTAATCAACTAAATCTTGCCTGCTGTCATGTTAAAGAAATGAAGGTTGCAGGTTTCCAAAAAAGACTCCCGACCCCTTTGCTGTTCTTTGGGATCACCTCGATTATGCCGGCAAGCGTCTAACACCGCTACAAGGCACGATTGACGGCGGGCCACCCGGACAGATTTCGGTGATGCAGGCGGTCGGCGCCTACGCTGCTACCTGGCTGGTTTTTATCCTCTCCAAACACATCTGAAGAAAGACCCCACGGCTGACACCCCTCCGTGCGCTGTGCTAGGCTACGCCTGTCAGTTGGCTTGGCCGCCTCTCCATCGGCAAGAAGCTCGCGCTTTCGTTCGACCTTATCCTCATCCAGCTCATCGGGAGTCTCAGCGCATCATTTTACCTCTCCCGTATGAATAGCTGCGTCGAGCGCCATCAGCGGATCACCATTCCCGCCCTCCTCACGGCGTCGGAAATGCTCCACAACCTCTCCGACATGCAGACTCACATGCACCACCTCCTCGATCATCAAAGCACTGCAGAGCAGACCATCAGCCCGAAGGTCATCGCGGAAATTGAGCACCGAATACTCACGGCACTGGATACCTATCAAGCCGCCCACGCTGTCCGTACACATCCCGTCTATCACCACTTTACTCCCTTTCAATTTTGCACTCACCGTCCGAGCAAGTCTTCGTTCGTGTTTCCTGCTTCTCCTGACAAGACTTCTTATCCTCTTGACTAATGGCCCCATCGAGGCATTTTTTCACCTCCTCCTGAGCGGCATTAATACATTTCGCGCAAAGGCTTTGGGCGCCAGATTGCGCCTTCTTGGCATCCGCTTTATCTCTGGCCGAGCTGGCTGCTTCCACTGCATCATCTTTCGCCTTCTTTACTGGATCGAGCGGAACACCCAATTCGGATTGTTTCTTCCGAGCCTCATCGCGTGCAGTCTCCGCTTCTATAGTCGCCTTCTCTGCTTCCGCAATCGTTTTTCTTTTCTGCAAGTCCTCAAGACTGCCTTGTGCTTGCGCCGTAGCCACCCCCAAAAACATGAAAACCAGTAAAATCAGATTCGTTCGCCTGAGTGTGCTACTCCGAATGCGTGGCATGTGTTCGCATTCATTCGAGGTGGTCATAGATTCAGCATCGCGATTTGTCATCCATTTAAACATGACACTCCTCTCTTCAAAATATCCAAGATATCTTTCACGACCCACACAAATTTCCAACAAACCATTGCACGGTTGGACTCGCCTCATCTATTCAGTTGACTAGAGACTCGCACAAAACGAAGTTCCATGCGTTGACCCAGCGCAGCGGCGATCCGATTCTGCATCGCAAGGGAGTGCCAATCGTAGGCCGTATTTTCCAACCGACACATATCTGAGGCCGTTGTCCCTATCAGATGTGCAAATTCTCGCTGGGTCACCCCGGCGCGAAGGCGCAGGGCGGTCAGCTTCCGCGCCACGCTGTCGTTACCCGCGCTTCGCCCAATCCCTTCACATGCTCCGGCCTCCCCTCGTAGTAGCGCCAGTAGATAATCTGGACCGCATCCGCCGTTGCTTACCCCTTGAATTTTGCCATGACTACCTCTCGCAATTGTTTATTATCACGCTCTCATATTTACAAATAGCGATCAAGGGGCGACTACTGACCTTCCCCCAATTTCGTGGGCACTCGGGTAAGCCACCGCCGTCCTCGCTTCGCACTCGGCCGGGGCGTGGTAGCCGAGTGTGGAGTGCCGGCGCAGCCGATTAGAGAACCCTTCGATGTATTCAAAGATGTCCTGTGTGGCCTCGTCCCGTGTGCGGTACTGGCGATGATAGACGAGCTCACGCGTGAGTGTCCCGAAGAAGCTTTCGACGCACGCGTTA
>JBBRRN010000253.1:0-5699 GCA_038200685.1 Nitrospirales bacterium | reverse complement strand
GAGGAACATCACAATCGGTTTCATATCGACGCGGCGCTGACGGTGCTGCGGTGGCTGAAGGCGGGTGGTCGGACACCGGCTTTAGCCATGGAGATGTTCGGTTGGGATGGTCAAGCGGCGCTGGATCGGTATGTGTCAGGGTCAGACATGAACCGTCAGGAATTCCTAGAGGCAGTCCGGTGGAGACAGAACTGGGGCGGCCAGTTAGAGGATTATGAACCGCTGATTCAGTTGGCCAAAGATCACCATTGGACTGTGGACGCGATGAATCCTCCAAAGCCGTTGGTGAGGATCGTGGCCAAGAACGGTTTGGCTCAAGCAGGGTCTGACCCCATGATGGCGCAATGGGGTATGAAGGATGAGGCGATTGTCGATGATCCGATCTATCGAGCCCGTATTCTTCAGCAACTCCAGGCTTGTCATGGCAAGGGGGATGACAGCCTCTATCACACGATGCTCGACGCATCCATGTTTCGCGACGAAGGGATGGCGAAGACCTTAGTCCGTCGCTTCAACCAGATTCGTTCGTTGAGCGATACGATGGCCGGGCCGCTGGTGAGCTATACAGGGGCCGGGCACATTCAGTACAACCTCCCGGTTCCCAAACGAGTGACTCGCCGCCTCACGGATCAGATCCGCCAGGTCAGTGTCTATATGACGTCGTTCGAGGTAGGGCGCATCGAGGAATTACAAGGTATGATTGACGAAAAAGTTGCGGACTATCTGTGGCTGACACCGGTCAGTGCGAAGGGGCCGCCTCGCCGATGTTGACAAAGCCGTGAGGTATACAGAACGCTTCACCGGTGCGTGTGGGTTGCCTCACCTTCTGCAAATTATATAGTGCCGCGCGAATTCTCCCAATGAACACGAACGATTTTATGGCTTGCAGGGCGTGCGGCCTTTCTCCACCCAAACGGCCGCCACGCAATCAAGAATACGTTCTGCGTGGTGTCGATGAAGAAGGCGTCGCGGTGATGCAGCGCCTGTTGAAAATAGATGAATTCTTGACAGTTTCCCGGGCCTGTTTCAGACTACGACGGAATCGAAGCGGGGTTGTGAGCAATTGGGAACACCATATAATATGCGAAACAAGATCCCCTGTTCCGCTGAGCGGTTAAGCCTCCTAGATCCTCCGATGATCAAGGCGGTGGCCGATCGCAATGCCTTTCACATCGGCAACCAGTATCTCTCTGAAAATCGCGTCCGGATCATCGAGGCTGATGACGCCCAGATTTCATCCGCCGTCATCGGGAATTCCGGCCTCTATGAACAGACGATCCGTCTCAAGGATGGGCATCTCATCTCAAAGTGCAGCTGCGCGTTACCGGAAGAGCCGATGTGTCGTCATTGTATTGCGGTTCTGTTGGAATATCATCGCTGGGCACAGCCGAAAAATGGCCAGCAGAGACGAATCAAGCCGTCCGTCGCTCCGCCGACACAGGCCTATCCAGTTCGAGCTGGCGCGCCTGTGCCAGGTTTTGCTTCGCCGACTGATCTGAAGCTGGGCGAGGTGATGGCATTCATCGAATGGTTATGTCCTGCGTTAAAGGCATTGGAGCGTGGACAAACATTGCCGGACTCGTCAAAGCTGGCTGGGGACGTCGCCTCGTGGAGTCAGATCATCCGAAATCTGGAGGAGCGCCGTCGCGAGAGTGAAGAAGGACGGATCAATTTGGAATCCGATATGCGGGATCGGGAGGCCTATGTCGGTCGATTGACACAACAAGTACAAGCGTCGATGGAGGAGATCAAGGTTGCTCAGGCCTGTTCCCAGCAACTCCAGCAGGCACTGACTGCCAGTAGCGAGGTTCTCACGAAGATTTCCGAGATTGCCTCGGAGGTTGGGAGCTATGAGAGCCAGCTGAAGTCTCTCGCAGGTGAGGTGATCGCAAAGGGCTCACAGCTCGACAAGCTCGCTCAATCTTTTAGGGACGTCTCGACGGTATTGAAAGCGCTTGCCAAGACCCCTGCCATTCCCTAAGTTCCTGTTGCGGATTGATCAAGGCGTTGCCGCCGCCCGCCCTGCCAGTAAGCCCGTCGCCCATGCCCATTGGAAATTGAACCCACCGATTCGGCCGTCGCAGTCGAGGATCTCCCCGATCAGATAGAGACCCGGAACCGACCTGGATTCCATCGTCTGGTAGTTGATCTCTTCGAGAGGTACGCCACCGGCGGTGACTTCGGCATGGTTCCAACCTCGATCCTGGCTGACGGGGAATTTGAATCTGGTCAATGCCACGAGCAGCCGGTCTCGGTCAATTCGCGACAGCTGCGCAACTGCCGTTTTGGGATCACACTCGATGTGGGAGCAGAGCGCTTCGGCAAACCGCCCCGGTATCTGTTGCGTCCATGTCTTCAGTAATGATCGTCGAGGATTGTTCGCCGTTTGCTCCATGAGCCACGATTTCGCTTGTTCTTGGGTCTGGCCGGGCAAGAAGTTTCCATAGACCTCGACGGGTTCTCCCTGTTCACACCCGAGTGTCCAGAAGCGGCTGGCATTCATGACCGCTGGACCACTGATGCCGAAATGGGTCCAGAGCAAACTCCCTGTTTGGCGATAGAGAACGCGTCCCTTGACTCCTGTGGTGAGTTCTACCTCCTGCGAGAGGCCGGAGAGGGACTTGTGAAACATTCGGTCGTCGAGCGTCAACGCCACGAGCGCCGGGACGGTGGCAGTGACGTGATGGCCGAGTCGCCTGGCAAGACTATATCCAAAGCCGTCACTCCCTGACTTGGGGATCGATCTGCCCCCGGTCGCCAGAATGACCTTCTCTGCGCGCAGGGTCCCTTGACTGTGTTGCAGAATAAATCCGGCTTCAGGAGATTTCTTGATGTCTATCACACGATGATCAGGTCGAATGTGGGCACCCAGTGTGTGACAGCGATTGACGAGCGCGTGAAGAATCGTTCGGGCCTTATCAGTGACGGGAAAAAGCTTTCCGGTCTCTTCGCGTTTGAGCTCGACCCCTAACGAGGCGAACCACGTCACGGTTTGTTCAACGGATAACGCCGCCAGCACGTTCTTGATGATGTGGCGATTGCCAAAGAAGTCGATGGGCGAGACGACCTCGTGCGTGACATTACAGCGGCCACCTCCGGAGACCAGAATCTTGGCGCCGATGGTCTTTGCACCATCGAGCAGGACGATCCTCTGTGCGCGACCGTCCTTTGTCGCCGCCTCTGCAGCGAAAATCGAGGCTGCCAACCCGGCGGCGCCTGCACCCACCACTGCAACGTCATGCGTATCGTCATGTATAGACATTAGAGGGTTTTAACTGCCAGTTAACACCGTATTAATCTTGCAATGTTACAGTCCCCCTCGTGAAAGGCAGACTTGTCGATGTCGGAACACATCGGACTAGGAGGAGCGCACGATGATTTGTCAAAAATGCAAAGGGTTGATGGTGAAAGAGTGGCGGCCGGAGTTTTCGCAGGAAGCCGCGGTGCTCCGCTGTATCAATTGCGGATTGGTCCTCGATCCGTTGATTGCGCAGAATCGCGTGACCACGGTGCATGTCAAACAGCGGGTTCTGAAGGCGGCGTAATAGTTTCTTCAAGCGCGTGAGCCAGTTCGGACGGCACGGACGACTGACTGAACCGACTGAATTGGGCAAGTGTGGACGTGGCGCTCGTGGTTAGACCGAAAACTCCGCCCATAAAAATGTGTGATCTGAAGGGTCTTTCGCTCGCCGCGGCTCGACGTCCACCTCTACCCTGAGACAGTACTCTGCCAACGAGGAAGTCGCCAGAATATGGTCGATGCGCCAACCTTTGTTCGCTTCCAGCGAGCCCGGCGCCCGGTAATCCCAAAACGTATATTGCTGCCGGTGTGGATAGAGTTTCACGAACACATCCTGAAATCCCCACGCCAGAGTGTGTTCATAGGCTTGCCGTACATCTTCGTGATAGCAAACATGCTTGAGATGTTTTTCCGGGCTATGCACGTCCATGGGACGCGGAGCCACATTCATGTCACCACACCAGATGGCCGGTTTGTTCGGCGACAGGTGCTTCTTAAAATACTTGGCGAGTCGATCATACCAGCCAAGCTTGTATTGATACTTGGGTGAATCGATCTCGAAGCCCTGTGGCACGTAGGTATTGACGATGGGAATTCCCTTGATCACTACGCGCAAGAGCCGGGCATCCTCCGTTTCTCCTCCATCATCAAACCCATAGGCTACCGATTCCGGTTTCTCACGGCTCAATATTGCGACTCCGTTGTACGACTTCATTCCTCGGTAGGTGATGTGGTACCCCGACTCTGCCAATGCCGGCAGCGGAAATTCGCTGTCTTGGACTTTGGTTTCTTGCAGACAGAGTGCATCAGGCTTGTGCTGGGCAAGCCAGTCGAGCACGATCGGCATACGCTTGCGGAGCGAATTGACATTGAATGTCGCGACTTTCATGGCCCCCCCACAGACACTTCAGCCGCCGCATCCTAGCAAAAGGTTCACGGGGGAACAAGACGAGTGATCTGGCTATTATAACCTACTTGACACCCATCTTGGCTTTATGTAGAATGACCTCAACATCACGGAGGTCAGACCATGAAACCCAAATTCACACTTTCCGAAACCATGAATCGCTTCTCGACGGAAGGAGCCTGTAAACAATACTTGCAGGAAAGACGCTGGCCGAATGGCGTGAAGTGTCCTCGCTGCAACAATGAGAAAGTGTATGCACTGAAGGCCCGCCCGTTTCATTGGATCTGTAAAGCGAAGACGTGCGGCGGACGAAACGGCTATCGTTTCTCTGTCATCAGCAAGACGATTTTTGAGAACACGAACTGCCCGCTCACCAAGTGGTTTCAAGTCATCTACATGATGCTTCAGAGTAAGAAGGGAATCAGCGCCTTGCAAGTTCAGAGAATGATCGGGAGCGGGGCTTATAAGACCGCCTGGTACATGTGCCATCGCATTCGAGCGGCGATGAAGGACGGAGGTTTTGGGAAATTGATAGGCGAGGTTGAAGTTGACGAAACCTACATCGGCGGCAATGATAAGAATCGTCATCGGAGTAAGCGGACAGGTCTGGCTGGTATCGCCGGAGGTAAGGTCGGGGTCATCGGTGAGTGAAGGCGTGTCTCTGATAGCCACCGATGAGCATATGGGATATGCCAGACTGAAGCGTGAATTTCCTCATCAGACGGTCAATCATGCCAAGGGTGAATATGTGTGCGGCAATGTCCATACTGGCAACTTGGACAGCTTTTGGAGCTGAAGCGTGGCGTGATGGGCACGTTTCACAATGTTAGCAAAGAACACTTGCCGCTGTACCTGGTGGAGTTCTCGTACCGACACAATAACCGGAATAATGCAGACATCTTTGCGGACGTGATTGCAGAATGCTGAGTACGCCGCCGCTGAAGCGTGTTCAGATGAAGTACAAAGCGAAGAATGTGCAAATAGGCTTGCCATTGGAGGTAGTGCCATGCCGAAAGCCAAACCGATTTCGTTATATCCCCTGAGTTTTGAGCAGGCCATTGATGTGCTCATCAAAACGGGTCCGAAGCCACAGAAGAAACGGGCAATGTCCAAACGAACAGCAAAGCCAAAAAGGACAAAATGATGCTATCTACTTAATTCCGCTATGAAGTCTTTAAGCACTGCTTGTTTTATATCTATTACCTTAGCAACTTGGTTGCATTCCTCAGACACAGGCTTTCCACCAACTTCGTAATGACTGCGTGCATTTGG
>JBBRRN010000252.1:0-5715 GCA_038200685.1 Nitrospirales bacterium | reverse complement strand
CGCCAAAAGCTGGGCCGCGCACTCACAATCAGGCGGAGGACCAACTCAACACGGTTATCGAAGACATCCGGCGCATGATTGCGAATGTGGAATCGGACCCCGCGGATCCATTTCGACTGGTTTCCGAGTTACAGGCCCTCGCCCAGGCCATTGAAGAGGTGAGTGAGGTACGGATTCGTGTGGACATCGACCCGACAGCAGAGGAGATTCTGACAAGCGAAGAGGCACATGAACTTATCGCGATCGCCAAGGAGGCCTTGAGCAATTGCGTCCGTCACGCCCACGCAAGGCGAGTCGTGATCGCCCTGCGGCACTTCGGCACACGAGTCCAACTGAGCATTAAATACAACGGATCAGGTTTCGACGTCGAGCTCGGACGAGGTAAGGGCCTTGAGTTCTCGCGTATGGAGGAGCGGATCCGAAAAATCGGTGGCCGCTTGAATGTCCAATCCGCGGTGGGGCGAGGCACCTGCCTCACTGCCGACGTGTATCTTGAACCGATGCTTACAATAGTATGAAACACTCACCCACCCGTCTTGTCACGGCCTTACCGCCTCGCACTTTTAGTCGAGGCGTGAGAAAAATCGCTAGATTCAAGACCGCACATGTTCCAAAGCCGACCCACCGCCCAGGGGGGCTGATTGACCATTGCTATCGCGCACTACTGGAGACCTCTAGCAACGCCGTCCTACTGCTCTCGCCCGAATCCATCATTCTGGAATGGAATCGAGCGGCTGAAACGGTTTCCGGCTGGACAGCCGACCAAGCCCTGGGTCGCCGCTATGTGGAATTGTGTCTTCCGATGAAGTCGCGTAATTCGTTCCTGGCCGAGCTCGCACGAGTCGCCGAAGGGAGCGACGTGAGGGGACTCGAGATCCCTCTCTTGGGACGCGCGAGCTCACAGACGATGCTTTCTTGGGATATATCGCGGGTGCTGGGGCCTCAAGGGGATCTGATTGGCCTCATGGCTATCGGAACTGCCGTCGCCCCAGATACCCAGGTGGAAGAAGCACTCCAGTTCGCCCATGCCCGAGCGCGTAGTGCGGCTCGCCAGGTACAGAAAGCCGTGGAAGAGGAACGGCGAAGAATTGCCCGGGAGTTGCACGACGAGTTCGGGCAGGCCTTGACTGGTTTGAAATTCGATCTGGCGTGGTGTGGCCTGACCCTCACGCACGCGACGGCGCCCACCGATCTCAGAGATCTGTTGCGTAAAGTCCAGGCGATGTCGGGATCGGTCGATGCCCTATTGGGGGCCGTGCGGGCGACCGCGACGGCGCTGCGGCCTGCCATGTTGGACGATCTCGGATTGGTTCCGGCGTTGGAATGCCTGGGGACGACGTTTCAGCAGCGCACAGGGGTTCGGTGTACCATCGACGTGGCCCCGGCTGTAGAGGCCACCACGCTGCCTGCCGACGTGTCGGTGGCGTTGTATCGCATCACGCAGGAATTGCTGACCAATGTGACACGCCACGCGGCCGCCTCGCAGGTGCATATCCGGCTGTTCCAGGACGCCGGTCAGATGACCGTAGCCGTGATGGACAACGGGAAGGGCATTGCCACCGAGCGGATGACCACGAGTCGCTCCTTTGGGCTGCGTGGCATGCAGGAACGCGCCGCCCTCCTCGGGGGCCATTTTTCGATCGTGGGGACGCCGGGGAAAGGCACCACGGCCTGCGCCTCTGTGCCGGTACCGAAGGGATTCGCGTCATGATTGAAACCCAGGTGGTGAAAATTCTCCTCATCGAAGATCATGAGGTGGTGCGCCTGGGCGTCAGACAGATCCTGGAGAAGGCCCTCCCGCATGTCGAGCTCGGGGAAGCGGATACCGGGCAGAAGGGGATTGCGGCGGTGCAGCAGGAGGCGTGGGATCTGGCCATTGTGGATATCAGCCTGCCGGATCAGAGTGGGTTGGAGCTGCTCTGCGAGTTACACAGCCTGGCCCCCAACCTCCCGCTGATGGTCTTGAGCCTGCATACCGAGGAGCAATACGCTGTGCGGGCCTTTCGCGCCGGGGCTATGGCCTATCTCACCAAGCAGACTGTACCAGACGAGCTGGCCAAAGCGGTGACGCAGGTTCTGGCGGGCCGCATGTATGTCACCCCCTCTCTGGGCGAATATATGGCGAGCAGTCTGACCAAGCATCCCACGCGCCCTGGCCATCACATGTTGTCTGAACGAGAATTCGAAGTCTTTGTTTTGTTAGCGCAGGGCCAGTCCGTCCGGCACATCGCCGAGTCCCTCGCCCTGAGTATTAAGACGGTGAGCACGTATCGCGCCCGGCTCCTGGACAAACTCCAGCTCACGACCACCGCCGAACTGATCCGCTATGCCGTAGACCATCGCCTGGTTGAGTAACCGCTACGATGGCTCACTCGCTCACACAGAGTTCGTGGGGTACGGGGATTAGCGGCGGAGGTCTGAACCGTTCGTACGTGCCGAACGATCAGAGCAGTGTCAGGAATGTCCCTATAGTGCCTGCGCATTCGGCTGATTGTCTTTCTAAATGATTCAGCGTAAATGTTATTACTGAGCATGATCCGAGAGAGTATTACCAACCACTGGTAAAACTATATGACTATTGTCCTCGCTGACACAGATGCCTACTTTCGAGAAAGACTAAAGAAGCGACTTGAAAAAATAACTGGTTTGCACGTCGTGGGAGAATCGTCAGGCTCAGAAGAAACTACGGCCATGATTCTGAATCGCAAACCGGATATTGCCATCATGAACGCGTCCCTTCGAGATGGCCGCGGCATTGAGGTGCTTCGACACATTAAACGATTGATGATCCCGCCGATCATCATTATCGTCACGGATGACTCTTCGCGCGACGACCAGGCGGCCTGCTCTCTCGCTGGGGCAAATTTTTATCTCGAGAAGGCCTCGGAGGGTCAAAAGATCATCCAGACACTTCATCTTCTGTGTGCCCCGCCTAGCAAGGTCGAATCGGCGGCATCACCCGTTGCCACGCTGGCTGATTGATCAACGTTTCTCTAGGGTCGCCGTGACGTCTCTCATGACCTCTGGGCTGTCGTTGGAATTGACAGCCCCCTTCCTCGCCCACTAGGATAGCGCCCCGTGAGTCATTCCGATTCTTCAGAACCCCCAGCCGTGAAGCACCCGCATGCTCCTATCAACCGTGTCGAGCATCTATTCGAAACCGTCGTATTTGCCAGCCGGTGGATTCAAGCGCCGCTTTATGGCGGCCTCATCGTGGCCGAGCTGCTGTACGCATATAAGTTTCTCGTCGAACTGTGGGAGATGATCTGGCATATCCATCAGCAGCAGGAAACCGTGTTCATGCTGGGTGTTCTGGGGTTGATCGATGTCACGATGGTGGCGAACTTGCTCACGATGGTGATCATTGGCGGTTACGCCACCTTTGTGAGTAAATTGGATTTAGAGGGGCATCCCGATCGACCGGAATGGCTGACCCATATCGATCCCGGCACCATCAAAATTAAACTTGCAGCCTCTCTGATCGGCATCTCCAGCATTCACCTGCTCAAATCCTTCGTCGATATCGAGCATGAAAACCCTGAACATATTAAGTGGAAGATTTTCATCCACATGACCTTTCTTGGTTCGGCGATCCTCCTCGCGTGGACCGATAAAATCATGCAGAGAGATCGCAAGCACTGAGACAAGGCTTGCGTGCGTAGCAGTCATTGAGGATGTGAGAGTGGCGTTACACGAAAAAATGGCATGGGGACAGGAGCGCTCCATCGAGGTGTCGGGCTGACGGTGCGGCCTATTGCCAGGCCGGTGTCAGCACACCCTTCCCATCCTGCCAGTGAGGCGTCCAGGCGAGGACCACGAGTTTCACGGTGATATTGGCTTTGGTGGGTTTAAGAGAAATCGTTTCGAGTGGCTCATTGAGAGGATCGATCGCGGCAGCAAGGGCATCGGTCTCCGTCTTAAACTGGGATTCGAGGTCGGCCAGTTGCTGCTGGAGTGCTGAGACGTTCTCTTCGGCTTGCCCCACATCCTTCGATTCTTTAATCACTCGACCAGCTCCACGAATCGCCGTAGTTGCCCGGCCGATGTTCGTTGCGCTGATTGTTTTTCTTCCGAGAAACGCCCCGAGAATCGAGGCACCCACAGAAATGACCGCTTGCATTTGACTCGAGCGAGACTCCGCTTGCTGCCGTTCGACCATTTGCCCTGCGCGTCTGATCCGATCTTGCAGAACAGCAATCTTCGGTGCGTACCTTTGGCGCAGGCTATCCGATTGTTGATCCCGTGCTTCCCGGCCGGATTGTTGCAGTCGCACACGGAAGTCTCGCTCGGATTCGCCAGGCATGGAAACGGTTTTTGCACTGGGGCTCTTCAATAGCTCGATTTTCTGCGTTCGAAACAACCAGCCGGAAAAGTCTTTGTTCCAGGTCTGATAGCTTTTGGCTTTGCTTGCAGTGCTGGGCACAACACCGAACTGCGCACCGTCTGAGGGCGATGACTCCAGATCGGCCAGGGCCAAACCTGCTTCCGTGGCACGATCCCAATCCACCGCTACCGCACCCACTGAGATCGGCGCCAGCACAGTCACATCCTGAGTCACCTCGACACCGGCCTTGCTGTCCGATACCCGCACCTGCGCGGCACCGAGCAATATCGGCTGGTAGATCAACGTGCTGCCATTTGGTTGGTTCCCTCGGACAGGGATAAAATGCTGCGGCACATCGGGTGGGAGCATAGGGCGTGAAAGGTGAGACGTAAAAGGTGAAACGTGATGCGTGGGTTGCGAAGACTCAAGATCCACGCCAGCAGGATTACCTTTTACGTTTAACATTTTAGGTTTCACGGGCTCCATCAGCGTCTTGATCTGGGTCCGCGTGAGTGGTCCTCGAAGGTATGAGAGCGTCCATCGTGTCTGAAAGACTTCCGGTGCATCTTCATGCACATTGTTCATGAGAAAGACACGATTACCGAGGCCCGCGAGAAGTTGTTCCATCCCCTGTTTATTGAACTTCTTTCCGCTACTTGCGGCGGCGCCCTCCAATCCTTCCCAGACACGCGCCTTGTCCCGTTCAGTTTGCAGGCGCCCAATGAACCAGGTGCCGGTATTGGCCAAGCCTTTGTAGTCCAGATCGACGGGGTTCTGTGTCGCCAACACCACGCCCAGACCGAACGCGCGGGCCTGCTTCAGCAACGTGAGCAAAGGCTGCTTGGATGGCGGATTGGCGACGGGCGGGAAATAGCCGAAGATTTCGTCCATATAGAGGATGGCGCGAAGGCTGGTCGTTCCGGACTGCGCCCGCACCCAGCCAAGCGTTTGACTCAGCAATAAGGTGACAAAGAACATGCGCTCCGCATCATTAAGGTGCGCAATCGAGAAAATGGCGAGCCTTGGCTTACCGCTTGGCGAATGGAGCATCTGTCCGACGTCGAGCGCCTCGCCTTCCAGCCAGGCAGAAAACCCGGGCGATGCCAGAAGATTGTTCAATTGCATGGCGAGGGCAAAGCGTTCCTTCGAGGGATAGAATGAATCCAGATCCAACACGCCGATCTTGGTGACCGGCGGTGTTTGGATCTGCTGGATCAACGTGGCCAGATCCAGATCCTGTCCTGCTTTCCACGTTTGGCCAAGAATCGTCGAGAGCAGAATGTGTTCGCGACTCTTGATGGGGTCGGCCTCGACGCCGATGAAACCCAACAGACTCGTCACCGTCGTGCCGATCCGTTCCCGCAGCATTTCAGGGTCGTCCAAAATTTCTT
>JBBRRN010000251.1:0-5752 GCA_038200685.1 Nitrospirales bacterium | reverse complement strand
GCGATCATGAGTTCTTCGTCCGTGGGAATCACGCGAACCACAATACGGCTGGCTTTCGTCGAAATCACGCTTGCATTCGACGCATTCTGCTTGATATCGATTTGAATTCCAAGAAATTCCAGCCCCTCGCAAATGCGAGCTCGGACCACGGGAGCGTTCTCCCCGATACCGCCGGCAAAGACAAGAGTGTCCAGGCCGCCCATCGCTGCCGCAAACGCCCCAATCCATTTCTTAACCTGGTAGCAGAACAGAGCAACGGCTTCGGCTGCTCGCATATCCAGACTTTCTCGCTCCAACAGATCGCGCATGTCCGAAGTGGTTTCGGAGATGCCAAGCAGACCAGACTCAGAGTTGACCATCGTATTGAAGTCCTTGGCGCTCATCTGTTCTGTTGCCGCCAGATACATTACTAGCCCTGGATCGAGGTCGCCGGAACGAGTGCTCATGGGAACGCCGGAGGCCGGCGTGAAGCTCATGCTTGTATCAAGAGATTTGCCGTCTCGCACTGCAGCCAGGCTTGCGCCACTGCCGAGGTGTGCAAGAATAACCCGACCCCTCGCCGCTTCTGAGCCTGCTACCCGGGCGAGTTCCTCAATCAGGAAGGCATATGACAATCCGTGAAACCCATATCGCCGTACCCCTTGCGCCTCATAGCGGCGCGGTATAGGCATCAGCTGTGCTACCCGCGGCATGTCATGATGAAAGGCGGTATCAAAACAAGCGATCTGAGTCAGGTCGGGAAATCGATTGCGAGATGCTTCGATCAACTCGATCTCCACCGGTATGTGTTCAGGATCAAAGAGGCTTAATCGATGTAGCTCAGCAATCATATCTACGGTAATTCGCTGCGGCCTGTGATACTTGGGACCGCCCTGCAGCACGCGATGACCTATTGCTACCAGCGCTCCTCTGTCGCTGCGTTTCTCGATGCAATCCATGAGCATGTTAACTGCTATCGTGTGATTGGATGCCGCGACTGGCCGCGAAAAACTGTCGTCCGAATTTGCGGCTTTCACATGGAAGACTGCGTTCGGAGATCCGATCTGATCGATACCCCCTTTCAAAAGTCGCTCGAGTGATGCGCCCGCCTCGAAGAGTGCAAACTTTATGCTCGACGATCCGCCGTTGACCGCGAGAACGCACGGTTTAACTGGTTTCATGGGTAGGCCCTTCGTCCATCTTCAACCCGAAGGTGGCCAGTTTTGCGCAAGTGGATTCATGGCCCTCATGAAGAATGCCGCGAATCCCGAGGTCCTCCGCGATTTTGACAAACATCGGCGTGTTATCGATGAAGATTGCTTGCGTTGCGCGCGTTTGGGCGAGGTCAAGTGCAAGCTGAAACATCCGAACGTCAGGCTTGCGCATGTGAACAAAGCAGGAAGAGATAAACGTGTCCACAAATTGGTCGAGCTTGAACTTGCGGATGCGGTAAGCATTCACTTCACGAGACTCATTGCTGACGACAAAAATCTTGAGGCCGTATCTAGCCTTGAGCCTGGTGATCAGTTCTATCATCCTGGGGTACGGAGTCGATTGGGCAAACATGAAGTCGCGAAACTGGCTCCGAGTGAATGCTCGTTTCTCGTAAAACACCACCCAGCCCAGATATTCTTCAAAGGTGAGCCTGCCCTCTTCATGCGTCTCGAAGACCAGACGATGCCGCTCATCCATCTCCGCCCAATCCAACTTGAAGTGCTTTGCCGCCCTCTTGCGGGCGAGATGATCCCATCCGTTGGTAAGCAATACTTCGCCAACATCCACAAACATCGTTTGAATTGGGAGAGCTTTCTTCATGGTCCCCTGTGAGAACTCAATCTGTGAACAGTGCTGATGCCGTTGCTCGCCAGACTTCAGGCGACCGCAGCAGAAGGAGTAGCTTCAACCGGCACGGGCACTACAGAATTGATCTCGCCCGACGGATCGCTTTCAGGAATCGGAGCAGATCGCCCAGTGGCAGTTCACCACAACATTGGCTTTCTTCTAGTAATACCCACGCTCAATATCCAGTCTTCCAGATTCGCCAGGGAAATGATGAGCAATCGGATACGGTGACTCTGGTAGTTGGAATTGATTTAAAGTGGGGCTAGTCGAACTCCGTCCCGCATCGTTCTACAGGACGCCTGGTCTCAAGCCTTGGCGCGAACTTTAGGTTTTCGTAGTGCCTCGAACCCGGCGATCACATCGAACAGTTCTTCGTCAATGGATGCCTGACGAACGCGATGTAGCGTCCGGGTGAGGTCATCCAACATGCCTTCGATATTCTTCTCTGCACGCTGCATCGCGGCAAGGCGACTGCTGTTTTCGCTTGCAAGGGATTCGGCGCACGCCTGAAAAAGCAGAACGAAAAGGTAGTCACGAAGAAAGGCTTGAAGGGCCGTAGCCACCCCGTCGATCACCTCAGGCAAACTTCTGGTAGGCCAGGGTTGTTCCAGAAGCTTTTTGCGCCAGGCATCGTCGAGCGGCAGGAGGCGCTTGCAGACAGGCTCATAAAGGTCTCCCGCTTTGGGGTGGTTGTGGAAGACGTAGACCTCCACGACCTTGCCCGCGTCCACCGCAGCGCCGATGTCGACGAGAAGTTGACCGACAAGCGAAGTGATCGCGTTGACCGAGTTGGGAACGGCCAGCCTCTCGTTTGCGCTGATGCCGGCATTGAGCAGCAGCGCGCGAGCGCGATCTCCCACGGGCCAGAACAGCCTCACCTCCCCGGGAGTGGACGTCAACGTCTTGGTGGCGAAGTCTACGACGACCTCATTGAAGCCGCCGACCAGACCTTGATCCGAGCCGAAGATGACAGCTCCAATCAGGGGCTTTACGTTTGCCTTGCTGGCGGTGACAGGGTTCGGCCCAGCGGCACGGAAGCAAGCAGATAGCGCTAGCTCGAGCGTCCGATAGTAGTCGTCAAGCGACGCGACCGCTCTCTCGTACTGAGAGATGCTCGATGCCGCAAGCGCTTTCATGGAGCGAACGACACCTTGGAGGTCGCTCGCACCCGAGATCTTCTGCGCCAAGCTCTGGGCTGTGTCGCTCATGACGCAAACTTCGCTGGGGTGGTCTTCGCGGGAGCCGCCGCCGGTGCCGGGTCTTTAGGCGGAGGTGCGGGTTGAAAAACTTTGAGGGCGTCTGTCGCCAGGTTCGATAGCGCCTTGTGATCGTCATCACTTAGCTTGTCCGCAGAGGTAAGGCGCGCAGCCATCTCCTTGTCCAGTTTTGCGGTGGCTTGCGTCAGCGCAGCTTCGGCATCCTTGACCTTTTCAAGGGCCACGGCGTCGAACAAGCCGGCGGAGAGTGCGAGTAGAACGACGATCTGATTGATCATCGAGACAGGTTGCGATTGCGCCTGCTTTAGACACGCGCGGATGCGTTCGCCGTGATCGAGAGTCTTGCGGGTCGATTCATCGAGCCGCGTGCCGAACTTTGCAAAAGTCTCAAGCTCTTCGAATTGCGAATAGGCTAGTTTCAGACCTTTTGTCACCGCGCGATACGCCGGGCGCTGCGCCTCACCGCCAACCCTGGAGACGCTCTTTCCTACATCGACTGCGGGAAGAACTCCCAATTGGAAGAGAGTTGGGGAAAGGTACACCTGGCCATCCGTGATGGAAATAAGATTTGTCGGGATATAGGCTGAGATGTCTTCAGCTTCGGTTTCGATGACTGGGAGGGCAGTGAGAGAGCCGCCGCCGCGTTCCTTGGTCAGGTGAGTCGATCGCTCAAGCATCCGGGAATGAATGTAAAAGATGTCGCCGGGGAAAGCCTCGCGTCCGGGTGGCCGCCGGAGCAGAAGAGACAATTCGCGATAGGCGCGAGCGTGCTGTGTCAGATCGTCATAAACGATGAGCACATCACGTCCCTTTTCCATGAAGTATTCTGCGATGCTTGTCGCCGCATACGGTGTCACATATACCAGGCCGGGTGCAGCTTCGCCTTCGACGGCCACGACTACGGTGTACTCCATGGCACCCTTTTCCTGCAGGTTTGCCACCACCTTGGCGACGGCGGATGCGCGCTGGCCAATAGAGCAATAGACGCAAACGACGTTCTGTCCCTTCTGGTTCAGGATGGCGTCGATCGCGATGGCCGTCTTCCCGGTCTGACGATCACCAAGGATAAGTTCCCGCTGGCCGCGACCGATGGGGACGAGTGCGTCTACCACCTTCAACCCGGTCTGCAAAGGTACATCCACCGCGGCCCGATCAAGGATCGCAGGTGCGGGACGTTCCACCGGTAGCCGGGCTTCCGTGACCACCGGACCTTTGTTATCGAGCTGGCGTCCAAGTGAGTCGATGACTCGACCTAACAGGCCATCTCCAACTCCTACATCCATCACACGGTGGGTGCGTTCCACTTCATCGCCGGCATGGAGATGCTGATAGTCTCCGAGCAAGACCACCCCGATCTCGTCCGCATCAAGATTGAAGGCCATGCCGAGCAGTCCACCGGGAAAACAAATCAGTTCTTCGTATCCGACGCCCGGTAGTCCAGAGACGATCGCTATACCGGTCGAAACCTCAACCACGGTGCCCACTTCACGAAGCGTCATCTGTGGAGCAAAGACAGCCGTCGCCGTGCGCACGTCCGCGAAGGCGCGGTCCACCGCAGTTTGAATCAGGTCTGGAGGTCCGTTCACTTGGCCTCTGGCTGCGTGCTCAGCAGCTCTCCAACCTTGGCATCGAGCGAGTCCAGATAGTTTGCAATCGTCCAGGAGATTTTCTGTCCGCCTGCCGTCAACTCGATCCCGCACACGCCATCCGGCGTTGTCTCGAACCCAATATGCACGTCCGCCGCAAAGGTTTCATTGATTGCGTTCTGAATGGCTGCCTTCTGATCGTCAGGCTGTGCGAAGGTACTGCGCACGATAGCCGGGTCGCTCGAGGCCTTGATGGCATCGCCCATGGTCGTCTTTGCTGGGCCATCCATCTCGCGCAACCGACGCGTAAATACCTCCGCAATCCGTGCCTCCAGGCTCACCGTGGACAGATCGTTCAGTGTCTTTCTCGCGATACCGAAGACCTCGCCGGCCGCAGTGCGTGTGATCTCTTTGCTCAGGCGTGCGTTATCGTTCTTCAGTGTGTCGGCGCGCTGGGCCCGGGCTGCATCTTCTTCCTTTTTCGCCTCATCGAGAAGCCGGTCATGCTCCGCTTTCGCGTCATCAGTAGCTTTGGTCAATAGAGTGTTGCGTTGTTCGTCGATGGCTTTGTTCTTTGAGTCGAACTCGTCGTGTTCCTTCTGAGCATCGGCCTGTTTTCTTGTTGCGTCGGCGAGTTGGTCTGCGATGCGCTTTTCTCTCGCGTCGATGGCGGCGAGTATGGGCTTATAGAGAAAGTGTTGCAGTAGCCAAACGAGAATCAGGAAGTTGAGAGCCTGTGCGCCGACGGTAAACCAGTCAATGAGCATCGTTATTTTCCTCCGGCATGGGCAATCACTTCTTTCCAGAATGGGTTGGCGAAAATCAGGATCATGGATACGACAAAGCAGTAGATCGCCAGGGATTCAATCATTGCCAATCCCACGAACAGCGTTCTCGTGATGGTGGAAGATGCGTCTGGTTGTTGGGCGAGCGAAGTCAATGCAGTCGCGACCGCCTTGCCTTCAGCCAATGCCGGACCGATGGAGCCGATGCCGATGGTCATGCCTGCGGTGGCAATCGATGCCACGGCGATAACGGTTGTGCTGTCCATGATTTCTCCTTGAATCGTATTTACGCTTTTGCGGGTACTGGTTCGGGCGCGGACTTGGGATTAGGCTTGGGCGTGAG
>JBBRRN010000250.1:0-5784 GCA_038200685.1 Nitrospirales bacterium | reverse complement strand
CATTGCGGCCGACAGCGGTGCGTCGATCGAGCCGGCCCCGATCGGAGGCAGGGGCATGAACCAGCCGTCCGGAGATTGCGCAAAGAGGCATACGGCCCCCTGAAGCTCCATCCACCAATAAGCCAGTAGTCCGTTCCATACATAATGATACATCGGTGAACAGGCGGCGAGCGATTCAGCGCCACGCCATCCTGACCGATCCAAGGCTGCCGACAAGCGTGGGATATCGTCCAGTGAAAACCGATGCAGCGGCGCAGATCCCCACTGGCCAGCCACAGCACTGGTGAGGTGGGGAAGACGTGCGAGCACAACCACGTCCTCTTGAAATTGCCCGATGAGGCGAGGATGAGCGACGATTCGCTCACAGAGGCCCGGTTGATCGAGCAAGGCCATCACCCGGTCGCCATGCCGCTGAATCTCCTCCGGAATCTCTTCTCGCATGAAGGGACATTTCGTATCCCACCCCAACAACACCTGATCGTGCTGCGCCTCCCATATCAGCGCCAGGGGATAGAGCTGACAATCGAGCGGGCGCTCCTCGTAGATGCGACAGGTTGAGGTTGTTGCATCGAATGCCGGGCAGAGATACCCCTCGCCATCGGAAGCGGGAACCAGGATGACTTGTGACCCTCGCCGATCGGGAAAGGCCGTTTCCTCAATGCCCCTAGCCAGAGCCGCCGTAATTTCGTGCTCGGTAAAATATGGACGAAGGGCGCTATCGGGGTCCGGAAACCGACAACAGACATCGCACTGGAGGCACGTACGGCTCGGCACAAGTTGGGGAAGCGAACTCGGTGGTGTCACGAACACACCGATTCGCTCATCGGTATCTACAGGCATAGAAGGAATCCGTTCAATGTGCGGGCATACTAGCACTTTTCCGCAGGGGTTCCCAGGGGAGATAGTACTTTTCTCCGGTTCCCTTCTCAACACACACCGCAACATTTCCCATCCGTATATCCATGTCACCGGAACTCACGCTCACGACCATTTTTCACCACGAAGTAAGGCGAAACAGCCTACATGCGTATCACAAATCCTGTCTCCCACTCCCCTCGCCCCTTGTACGCTCCCAAAGCCCGTGTTACAGTTTATCGGCCTCGTTGAGAGGCGCTCATTCACACGGATCTGCCCCTGTCTGACTTGGCTACCTCCGACCTCCTACATCGCTGCGTAATGATCCGCGACCAGCTGAGCCAAGCTGGGCTCTTTCCATCTCTGCCTGGGCAGGCGTCAGCATCCGAAACAACCGCCACCACTACGACGTGGCGCATTGCCGTCACACCGTTCCCTCTCACGAAAGATGAGTTAGATTTCTTCCGCCAACTCGGACCGCAGCTCCTCGCATTTTATCGAGCTTTGAACCGCCTCTATGCCGACAGTCTCCGTAGTCTCCAACCATCCTGGATCGCGGGATACCTCGACCAAGGAAAGCCGGAAGGTCTGTTGACCTACAGCCGAATGAAACGGTTTCGAGACCAGCTTCCCGCGGTCATCAGACCGGACATCATCCCGACACAAGACGGCATGGTCATCACTGAACTCGATTCAGTCCCCGGGGGCATCGGGATCACCGCATGCCTGTCTGCGCTCTATGCCGAGATGGAAGCCGGTGTGAATCTGACACTTGTGGGCGGCTCCGACGGGATGGTACGGGGGTTTGCAGACATGGTGAAAAGTCAGCTCGCGCAGCAGAGCGGATGCGTCGCAATTCTGATGTCGGAAGAAGCCAAAGACTATCGGCCTGAAATGACGTGGCTCGCAGCCCGCCTTCGAGCGATCGGCCTCGATATCCACTGTGTGGAACCGCGTGATATTCGATTCACCGAAGAAGGCCTCAGGATCACCGACAAGGGAATGGACCAGCCGATCGCCTTGATTTATCGGTTCTATGAGTTATTCGACCTCCTGAACATTCCCAAATCCGAACTCGTCCAATATGCAATCAAGAAGGGCCGAGTTGCCGTCACGCCCCCGTATAAGCCGGCGCTGGAAGAAAAACTCGCCTTTGCCCTTCTCCATCACCCGGTGTTGCGACCCTTTTGGGAACAGGCATTGGGTCGAGACATGTTCCTGCACCTGGCCACCCTCATGCCGCGCACCTGGATTCTCGATCCTGCGCCGATCCCTCCCTCTGCAACGATTCCAGGCTTGGCGATCGGCGGACGTAGCGTGATGAGCTGGCACGATCTGGCGGCGGCCACTCAGAAGGAGCGGCACTTGGTGATCAAGCCATCGGGATTTTCTGAACTCGCATGGGGCAGCCGAGGCGTGTCGGTCGGACACGATATGCCGCAACACGAATGGACCGGCGCCATCGACAACGCCTTGGCGGCCTTTCCTCGAACACCCTATATCTTGCAGGAGTTTCACAAAGGCCGCCTGTATGAACTCGACTACTTCGATCCGGTCAACAACGAGATGAGTCGAATGTCCGGTCGTGCCAGGCTTTCCCCCTATTATTTCGTAAGTGGCGAAAAGGTTGAGTTGGCTGGTATCCTGGCAACGATATGCTCGGCAGACAAGAAAGTGATTCACGGCATGAAAGACGCCGTCATGGCGCCGTGCGCAGTCACAAGAGACGCGAGCGCTGAATGCTAGGGTTGATGCTCAGACTCGGAAGGCAGAACTTAACACTCAGGACTCAGCACTGAGCACTCAGATCGTTGAACGATGTCGTTAACGCTGTATCACGTCGCCTGGTGTCCAGACTGTGACGTGGTGCGCCGAAAACTGGCTGAACTCCACATCGAATACGCGCAGGTCGTCGTGCCAGACTTTCGCCCGATGCGCACAGTGGTCCACGAAGTTTCAGGCCAGTATTATGTTCCGGTCCTCAAGGATGGAGACATCGTGCTGACGGAAACCGACGACATCCTCAATCATCTGGATCAGACGTACGGACAGGAGCGGATCACCGGCCGCTAACGCCGGCAAACCGCTATCTACTCGACAGTAAAGGAGCGCGCATGGAAGCCTGGAGACGCATACTCGCCGACAGCATTGTCAAACCAAAGGACTTGGCAGACCGGCTCGGTGTCGATGCAAAAGACATCGAAGCCATCGTGGGCGACTATCCGATGCGCATTACCCCCACGGTGATGGCGACGATTAAAGAAAAAGGCGACGCCATATGGAAGCAAGTGGTCCCGGACATCGCCGAAATGGACGACTTCGGAGCGGAAGACGATCCGCTTGAAGAAGATCTCATGAGTCCGGTCCCGCATCTCGTCCATCGCTATCCGGATCGCGTCCTGTTGATGGTCACGAATCAGTGTCCGATTTATTGCCGGTTTTGCACGAGAAAACGGCTGGTCGGAAAACCAGGATTCCTCAAGAAGGGCGAGCTCGACCAAGCCATCGCTTACCTGCGCGAACATACTGAAGTGCGCGACGTCATTCTCTCCGGCGGCGACCCCTTGCTCCTGCCTGATCATTTGCTGGAGCGGATACTCAAAGCCCTGCGCACGATCCCGCATCTAGAACTGATTCGCCTCGGCTCCCGGGTGCCCGGCACGCTACCGGAACGAATCACCCCTGAACTCTGCGCGATCGTGAAGAAGTACCATCCGATCTATATGAACCTACACTTCAATCACCCGGACGAACTCACTCCGGAAGTGAAAGCGGCCTGCGGCATGTTGGCCGATGCCGGCGTGCCGCTCGGGGCGCAAACCGTGCTGCTCAAAGGCGTGAACGACGACCCGGACATTATGAAACGATTGATGCACCAGCTCCTGCTCGCTCGCATCAAACCCTACTATCTCTACCAGGCGGACCTGACCAAGGGGACGAATCACTTCCGCACCACTGTGGAAACAGGGCTGAATATCATCAAGTCGTTGCAGGGCCACACCAGCGGGATGGCGGTCCCACACTTTGTGATCGATGCGCCGGGCGGGGGCGGCAAGATTCCCTTGCTCCCTGGCGACTACATGGTGCACATGGATGCCGAGGGAGTCCTCTTGAAGAACTACGAGAACAAGGCCTTCCACTATCCGCAACCGCAGCAAGGGTCTGCGCGAGAGTTGCCGATGGTGAGCGCAGCACCGGCACTGGGGTCGTGCAGTAATGGCGAGCACGACGACCTGTGAGCACCGGCGCCACGCAGGGCATTTTGCCCTACCAACAGATTGCGCAACTGATCGCGAACGGCGCCATCCACGCCGACATCCCGATTGAAGACCGCCAAATCCAGCCGGCCAGTCTCGATCTACGGCTCGGGCGCAAAGCCTATCGACTGATCAGCAGCTTTTTGCCGGAGCTGTCCGAGATCACAAGCCGGCTGAATGTTCTAGACTTCTACCAATCTGACCTCGTGATGTATGAGATGGACTTAACCGACGGCGCGATCCTGGAAAAAGGCCATGTCTATCTGGTTCCGCTGCTGGAACGTGTCACGCTCCCCAAAGCCATCCGGGCACGAACCAATCCTAAGAGTACGACCGGACGGCTGGACGTCTTTACCCGTGTGGTGACAGATCTCAATACCGGGTTCGATGAAATCCGAGCCGGCTATTCCGGGCCCCTCTATCTGGAAATCGTTCCCCGTTCGTTCGCCATCAAGGTAAAAACCGGATACTCTCTCAATCAAATTCGCTTCATCCGAGGCGACGCGACGGTGTCGGACCGATCACTTCAGACGCTCCACACCCGAGAACCCTTGCTCTACCACAATCTCCCCGCAAAGCCCGCGCTGGGAGCCTGCGATCTCCGGACGGACCGTGGTCTGTTTCTCCGTATCGATCTAAAAGGTGACGACCGAGACAGCTCGCCGATTATCGGGTATCGGGCCAAGAAGAATAGCCATGTGATCGATCTGTCGAAGGTCGGCCATTATGCCGCGCTCGATTTTTGGGAACCCCTATACCGCCACCGGCAGAACAGCCTCCTGTTGGAGCCGGAGGAATTTTACATTCTCGCATCGAAAGAACGGATTCGCGTTCCTGCCGGCTACGCAGCCGAGATGGTCGCCTTTGAAGCAGCCTGTGGCGAGTTACGGACCCACTACGCCGGGTTTTTCGATCCGGGGTTTGGGTACGGCCGCGGCGAGCTACACGGCACCCAAGTGGTGCTGGAAGTCCGCCCCCACGACGTGCCCTTCCTGATCCATGATGGACAAACCTTTTTTAAGGTTGTATACGACAGGATGCTCGCACGCCCCAGTCAGCTTTATGGCACGGCACTCGGATCCTCGTATCAGCGCCAAGGGCTGACCCTGAGCAAGCATTTTAAGGTGTAGCCCCGATGCTCAGTATCCGCAAAGGGTATCGCGTGACGCATCCCTCGCGTGTAATTTGGGTGTTTCACGTTTCACGTTTCACGAACAGATAGGAACTGCGTGACCATGCCGCCAGAACCGACCAACGAGCCGGAGCGCCGCGAGCAGGAAGACGACTCCGGCGGCGACAACCAGTTGCGTGTCGCCGGGATGATCGTGGGCATTGCCCTCATTTTTCTCGGGTTCCTCGACGTCTTTCTCTCGATCAGCGGCGGATTCGAGATCGACGTCATTCCGTTCATGATTTATTTCGCGGGTGTCGCCGTGTGGGCCAACTCGGTCGTCGAAAATGTAACGTTCCGCTATAGCCTCATCGGCGGGGCCCTCCTGCTCGCAGCCCTCTTCTATCACTATGGGGAAGTCCTCTTCTGGCACAAGCAAGTGTTGTTTTGGTCTACCGTGGTGGTCGTGATGTACTTCATGTTCAACGAACCGAAGAAGCCCGCCTAACAAGAACCCGGTCTGTCTGGTTATCTGGTTTGTTTTGTTTATCTGGTTCATCT
>JBBRRN010000249.1:0-5799 GCA_038200685.1 Nitrospirales bacterium | reverse complement strand
TCTTTCATCAATGTGGCCGAAAACCCCGTCGCATCGTTGGCATGATGGTCGACGATTTGATAACGGGATACAAAGGCTTGGGCGCTGCCATTGACTTGGCTAGCGGTAGGCACTTCAACAAGATCCACGAACCGCGTCTGGCCAGCAAATTGACCATCTCCGACTTTCCGAATATCGTTATTCCCGTCTCTTAAAACTAATCTGAGATCTCTGCCTTGTACGGCAAACTGGTCCAAGTAAGCTTCTGCAGCCATTTGTTGGATAGCGAAGTCCACCCAGGTCTTGATATCAGCGACTGGCATTATTGGTCTCCTTTGTGTCTAAGACAGGAATCAAGACTTGCTGAATAAACTTGGGAGTTGTCTTTAGCCCACGATTTGGGCAACTTGGCGCTGTAAGCCACCAAACACCTGTTACATTGTTTTTTGTTCGACCTGTGCGAGCAAAGCCACGCCGTACAGCCAAAACCTCATTTGTCTCCATATCAAGAACAATGAGCTCTCCACCGGCAATACCGAACTCACGGTCATGCGGTCGCGTAATACCACGCCATGTATAGCCATAACGACTCTTCAACGTTGGCACCGTGGTATCTGTGACAAGGTAGGGAACAAACACACCCTGCCCATTAATCATTGTCTGGTACTTCTTTCCTGGATTTGCCTTTTCGTCCCTGTAGTACCGTTGGTACTTTGTTGAATCCCCAGACTCGCCCTTGCTATTCAACGAAATCTCAAGAAACAGATATTTCCCTTGAATAGGTTGCACATACGAATCCTGTGCCCCAGGCATGTCGTCGTCAGATGTATGGCCGTAAGGATCATCGAGTGCATAAAGATGCTCTTGTTCATAATCTGTCGCTACTTTTCTGGGCCGCATCATATACAGCCCCTCCACATTCTCGACCGTCTTGTAGATGAACTCCCCGGCTTCGGTCTTGCAAAGATGGTCAAAATATTGTTCCGGCGTCATGCCGGGCTTATAGCCGCTGTCTGCCGGCACCGGATTCGGAATCTTGATGGAGTGCGCGAAGCGGCCTTCCTCCGTCGCCAAGGGATCGGCGGGCTTGAGCTTCAGAATGTCGCACCGTCGGTTCGCCGGATCAATCTTGTGCGTGACGCAATACTCAGCCTTCTTCTTCATCGCCTTCTCAAATCGTTCGCCAGGTGTTTCGCCATTCGCCACACGGACTTGCCCAAGCAGCACGAGCAGGCACCCGAACATAAAAAGGCTTGCAGTCTTATGCATGGTCACTCCATCCTCGAAATGAAAATACTAAACGTTGGGCTTGCAAATTGTATGTTTCTCACGGTCACCCCTCCTCAAGCCTAGCTCTTCAGCTTTGGTTGCCGTGCATCGCGCGTGCTGACCAGTACGTGCTGAATCTGTTGATGCAAGCGTGCGAGCACATCTACGCCCATGGCCACGCGGGTGACGAGGGCGCCCTCTAACCCCTTGGGTGCAGCCTGGCCATCCTTGGAGGTCTTGGCAATGGCGGCAAGCAGCCGGGGCTCGATGAAACCGAAATCAAGATAGGCAATGCCTTGGGCCACGCCGACGTTCGTGTAGTTCGTCGCACTTGGATGCGCCGACGACTCGCTGGGCTTCAAGCGGACATTCACAGCCATGGTCTGGCCTTTGACATCAGTCATGTTGGGTAGCTCCTTGTGTGGTAGACGAGAGCGCTACCAAGGGCGGCTGAAGGTATCAAGCCCCTTGGAGCCCCGTATATACCTCTTTCGTGAAGAACTTGACAGCAGGAACTGAGGGATCCTTAAAACAGTGTGTGGTGGGATTGATGAGGGGTCACATTGAGAATGTGAGAGAGACGCGGTTCAGGCCATGCACTCTTTCACCTGCCTTATGTGTCGACTCACTGTCGCTGCATGGACATTCAGATGGTCTGTAATCTCGGTCAATCGATAGCCAAAGCTGTTCCCAGGGCTGCGGGCCACCACACCTCAGCCCGGGAGACGACGCCATCGCAGCTCGGGCAGGATTGCGCACGACAGATCGACAGAGCTCTAGGCGATACGCTTTTCCTCAACCCAAATGGCGGGGTGAGCCGTCCATCTACTCGCGCATGCAAACGGCGATGCGACGATGTGCAGCAGCCGTTGAGCTGCCGTATCCCGAGAGACAGGGTCGACTCCAGCATTTTCACGGCGAGAGAGGTACGACCGACCATCACGCAATATACCTAGTACATCCAAATAAAGACTCCCGACCCCTTTTATTCCAGTATGCGTCCGAGGCGTACGTGACCCTGCTGCGAACGCACCGCATGATCCCGAACATGAGCCGGCCGGCCAACCCCTATGTACAACGCCACTTGTGAGCGCTTTATGAAGACACTCAAGGGGGGAGGAGAGCTACGCCAACACCTATCGGGATCTCGATCACCTGGGAACGAACCTTGCGGTGTTTATCGACCCGTCAACCAACGCGGCCGGTTGCATTCGCGTTGGACAGCCACTCCCCGAAAGAGTTCGAACACGCAACTAGTTCGGCGACCACGGCGACCGGAGCCACCATGCGGTTTTTCAATCTTCGAGTGCTCGCTCGAGCGGCATCATCAGCCAGGGATCAGACTGAAGCTACAGAGGTGAGATGAGGAGCAACATGCGTTGAACCACCACCTGTGCTCATTCCAAACTGTCTCACCAGAGGGGTTCACACCAAGAACTCGTGCTAATTTTATGCTATGGGGACAGTGAAAACCACCTAAGCGCATGTTATATAGAGAAAAACGGGGAAGCCATTTGAAACACCGAGCCTTTCAAAAACGTCTTGCTTCCATTTATTCCTAAACCGCTGCTCTTATGACTAGAGCTGTCCTCCAATCATTTCATTGGAGAACGGCCAGAATGAGCTAGCTACAGGACGAGCTGTTTGTCCTGTGATTCGATGACCGTGGTTGACGCAGGTGTTGCAATCACGTCTCGGGGGTTGTCGATTGCAATTGATGGTCGCACAAAGACACGTTCGCTGGTTCAGCTCCCCTCCGTTCGGTGTCCCACTTGAAAAGCGGTCGCACCACCCCCTCAAATGTCCCCCCATAATCGCCTCGTGCTGAATCGCCATCCATGCAGTCAATGACCTGAAACGCCACGACATCACGTTCGCAAAATTGCATCACCCACGGATGCATTGTCGCTAGACTGGCTGTGACTGAGAAGCGTCCCTCGGCCAAGAAATTTCCGGGAATGCATGCGGTGCTCACCCAGCGTCCGGCGGGACGGGGACGTCGTCGCCACTCTGGGTGCAGATCAAGTGTTCCAAATATCAGTGTGCCTTCTTGATTATAGAAGTTATAGTTCGGAATCAACACGAAGCCTGACTGAAGCACCTCATATTCCATTTCAATGGTACAAGGCTGGCGGATATCCACCGTTTCAGTGATCTCACCATCCTCAGTCTTGACTCGTACGGCTACCAGACGAACTACTTCTCCGCCAGGCGCGTATGTCAGGTCCTGCCACTCATATGCCGCCATCGTCCTGGAACCGGCGTTCAAATAAATTTGTATAGCGTCGGACGACGGACCATCCGCGACGACTTTTCCTGCCTCCAAGAGAATTGCGCGCGGACATAATCGGGTAATCGCCGACATACTATGGGACACGAACAACACGGTTCGCCCTTCCTTTCCGACATCTTGCATCTTGTTCATGCATTTCTTCTGAAATTGCAAGTCACCGACGGCTAACACTTCGTCCACGAGCAGAATATCTGCCTCGAGGTACGCGCTCACCGCAAAGCCGAGCCGGACCCCCATCCCGCTTGAATACCGTTTGACCGGGGTATCGATGAACTGTTCGCATCCCGAGAAGTCGATTATTTCGTCCAGCTTTCTGGTTATTTCAGCCGTGCGCATCCCGACAATCGATCCGCTCAGGTAAATGTTTTCCCGTCCGGTTAACTCAGGATGAAAGCCGATGCCTATTTCGAGTAGCGACCCCACGCGACCATAGAGTATGGCCCGACCAGAGGCCGGTGCGACAATGCGAGAGAGGATTTTTAGCAGGGTACTTTTGCCCGAACCGTTGCGGCCGATAATGCCGACCACTTCACCCTTATTGATCTCGAACGAGACATCGCGCAGGGCCTGGAAATGTTCAGGCGACCGTGTTGAGGCGAGCCGCTGACCGCGAAGCAGGCGCGTTACGAGGTCTCCCATCACCTCCTGCAGATTGCGCTCATAGGTGGGACCAATTCGATACTGCTTGGAAAGGTGTTCGACACGAATTGCGGTGTTCGGCATAGCAAGTAACCCCTTTTCACTATATGTTTATCTGCATCGAGCCGCTGCAGGTCAAGGGAACCGCAATGAGGACAACGCAGAACCTTTTTCCCAGATCTTCGATCTCCCTCATCGAGATTGGTTCTGTGCCTGGTAACCGAATCATGCCCTACGCTCCTGGTAAGCTGATGCGAAAATCTGCGCCGTCCTCCTGGCTTCCTAGGCGAAAGAGCCCACAAAGACGGCGTGTTATTTAGGGGAATTTAGAAGAACACAGACGGGGGATCAGTCTGCGATGGGCCTGACATGTAACGCTGATGCATATGGTCGGACATGGTTCGATCTCAATCAGAATTAAGATATGGATCTAATGCCACATTATCGGAGACCGAGCGACTAGTGAAATCCCTAGTTGAAGGTGAGAAAACACGTGGCCTTCGCTGTTTGGTTGTAACCCCCACCCGGTGGCGGATGCGGACGTATGCGGTGTTTTCAGATTGAAATTCCTCCCTCCTTCTCTGCGCCAGCCTCGGCTGCACCGGAGCAGGGCGCACCATCGGTGCAGAGAGCGACTAGAGCAGTTTTGATTGAAGGGTATACATTCTGTAGAATGCCCTCCCGTGTGCTCTGGATGGAGGCCACAGGATGGACGCCTATTCACAGGATCTACGGGACCGTGTGTTGAGAGCATGGGAACGTGGGGAGCGTCCGCCAGCCATTGCAGACCGATTTGAAGTCAGCCGGGTCTGGGTGTCTCAGGTGCGGAACCGGCTCACACAGACGGGACAACGGAGCAGTCTGCCGATTGGGGGCCACCGGCGTGCACGGGTGGTCGGGATGGAGGCGACGCTGCGGACCTGGCTGAAGGAGACCAGCGATCTGACCCTCGCTGAGCTGTGCACACGACGGGCCGCACACGGGATTGCGAGCAAGATCGCGCCGACGTGCAAGCCGCCCGGCGTAAGTGGCAGGCCTCCCAACCAGCTCGGGACATCACGCCGCTGGTCGTTCTGGATGAAACGAGGGCGTCGACGAACCTGGCACGGCGCTACGGACGCGCCCCGCGCGGCGCACGCTGCGTTGCCTCCGTGCCTCACGGCCATTGGCACACCACCACCTTCGTCGCCGGGCGGCGTCAGGAGGACATCACGGCACCGATGGTGGCGGACGGCGCCATGACCGGAGCCCGGTTCCTGAAATATGTCCAGGAGTTCTTATGCCCGACGCTGCACCCCGGCGACATCGTCATGACGGACCACTTACGCAGTCACAACGTGGCGGGCGTTAAAGAAGCCGTTGAAGCGGTCGGGGCACACATCCGCTATCTCCCGCCGTATTCCCCCGATCTCAATCCCATTGAAAAACTGGTTGCCCAACTCCCAGCCCTGCTTCGCCAAGCCGCCCCACGGACCGTGGATGCGCGCTGAGCGGACATCGGCATGCTGCTCGACCGCTTCACACCCGCCGAAGGTACGCGGTACTTCGCGTCCTCAGCCTCTGTAAAGACATAAACCAAAAACGCTCTAGCCACTCGATTTTCGTTGGTGTGTAGGGTG
>JBBRRN010000248.1:0-5799 GCA_038200685.1 Nitrospirales bacterium | reverse complement strand
GATCAATTTGTGATTTGTGAACGTCAAGCTTTTCACGATCACGTGGCCATTTTCGTAGGTAATGATGCGGCGGGTGGCCGGCAAATCCGAAGACCCAACGCGCACATGGGTATCGGTAAAGCTCTCCACGTTGTTCAGCTTCCCGTCGGTGGGTGAATAATAGTACACGCTATACTTCGTCGTGAGATTCTTCTGGTCTTGGGTCACCGCGCTTTCTTCCACGTTAATCGTAAAGGCGAAGAGGGTCATGCCGGGGTGAGCCATGGTGCGATTGATTTGGGTGATGCGATGGTCTTTGACGCGATAAAACGAGTTCGACCCATGAATGATCAGTTTCGTGCCAAATGGGTGCCCGTCCTCTTCCATCGTCAAGGAGTATTTACCATCCGACTCCTCAAAGGTTCGCGGGCCACGGTGCACCGCGATCATGCCGAGCTGTTCTTGCGCCCACTTCTGCACGTCGGTCTCTCCCAGTTGGACCGATACTTCACGAGGGCCTTTCACCATGACGGGGCCGCTGGTTTCTTTGCCGTTCACATTTACGGTCAGGTCGGCTGTGAACCCCGTAAAGTCTTTCTGCCAGCGCGAGGTCTTTTCGAACGCTTGTCGAAGTATCTCGCGGGCCTTCGGATCGTCGGCGACGGTGGGTTGGTTCTGTTTCTGATGTTCCATGGTGGTCTCCCTCTAAGAATAAAGTGAGCAGGATTATAACCCCCGGATGAAAATAGCCTCAAGTGGTACCCCGCCGGCACAGAACATCTGGTGCATTTGCGCAAGTTCCGCTATACTGCGCGGCGCGCTGCTGTACCTAGAATAGAAAGGACGGACATGGAACGACGGGCTGCTTCCCATACTGAAGAAGAAGAGATGAACCATCGCCGCCGGTTGTTGAACGCCGCGAAGAAAGGCGATCAGAAGGCCATTGGCAAATTGTTAGAACTCTATCAAGTGCGGATATACAGTGGTGACATGGTGACGAAAATGAATAAGACGTCTGCGACACATAAACTTCAGGCTCAGCTCGCTGAAGGCAAGCCTGTGAAGGGCGGGTCGGGGAGTCATAGTAAGAAGTCCGCGCCTGCCAAACGCTCTCCGGCAAAAGCCGCTCCTGCTAAAGCTGCAATCCCTCCTGCCACATCGAAGGGCAAGCCAAAATCACAGCCGGACAAGACTGCTCCAACGAAACGTAAGAAATAGCCTGGCTGCGACTATTGCACGGCTACCCGTAGTCCCCCGCCTCCAAGATTTGCGGCGATCTCTTCCGCTTCTGCTAGCGTGCCTGTGAACACGATGGTCTCCCCATCATGGTCGATCTTCCATGCGAGCTCAAAGGCTTTCGTGGAGTTCATGCCTGGAATGTAGTGGCAAAAGAGTGCAATGACTTGCTCATAGGTATGACAGTCGCAGTTGAACACGATCACACGCGCATCAATCCCGGCACCTGTGTCGATGCTGGTGATCTCAGTCGGGACAGGAGGGGCGAAGGGAAGGTTTGTGCCGGCCATGGGGATGAATTCTAGCAGACTTGACAGGAACTTTTAATAGCCTACCCGAATGAGCAGGTGGTTGCTTCGTGGCCAATCCTCTCGGATGCAGGATTGCGTATAGAGAGAGAAATGAGCGGGAGAGTCTGTGACCGGCTGAAGCTGGTGAGCCTGCGTGTAGACGAGTGCGGCGGATGTCTTTACGAGGGCGACCCCATACTCACAGTGGTAGCCTTCTTCCAGGCTGAGACGTGTCATCGACAGCGATCTTATTTGATCGAGGGTGTAGGCGCGTTGTCTAAACGAATCGTCCATGAGGCGTAAGAGCGCAGCAGGGCCTGGCACGAGACTGTTTCCGATACGAAGGCTGTGGGATGGTTCGAATAGTCCGCGTTGGAGGCGACGGTCTTGGCAAAGCGCCGTATGAAAACGCGCGCGCCATAGCGGGTCTTGCAGGTCGCGATCGATGGCGCCTGCCACAGGAGGTGGAAGCGGTCCACTGACGTCATAGCCTTGCACGAGGCGTTTAGACTCGATGAGATCGGGAAAACTCATGCCCATCCGGTCTTGGAATGCCGTCATCCCGGACATGGGGGTCAATTGCAGCGCCATGAAATCACGAAAATGGATCGTGGCAAAGCGCGTCAGGAGGCGAGTCAAGGTTTCCGAGTGACAGAGGTGAAAGGGGTAGAACAGGGCGTGGGGTGATCGGGGTCGATTCATCGACAAAGTTTCATGATCATGTTAGGGTTTGCGCGTGCGATATCTCTTCACGTCGTGGCTTGATTACCTGCTCATCTTTGTTCCGGCGACAGTCGCGCTCGAAGTCCTCCGAGCCGACCCGCTGTTGGTCTTTATATCGGCTGGACTTGCCATTATTCCGTTGGCGGGGCTATTGGGCCGTGCCACCGAGCATTTGACGACCCATGTTGGCGCCGGTATCGGTGCGCTGCTCAACGCATCGCTCGGCAATGCCGCAGAATTAATTATCGCACTGGTCGCTCTGCGCGCAGGTCTGCATGATGTCGTCAAAGCGTCTCTCACCGGGTCTATCCTGGGCAACATCTTACTCGTACTTGGTGTGTCCATGTTTGCCGGTGGGATAAAATACGAGCGGCAAAAGTTTAATCAGACCGCTGCCGGAATGGGTGCCAGTCTTCTGCTTCTGGCTGCGGCTGGACTCATTATCCCTGCGTTGTTTCATTTCACCGCCGCTGACCGTGGTGTCGCAATCGAGCGCACGCTCAGTCTTGAAATATCATTTATATTATTCGCTATTTATATCGCAAGCTTATTGTTTAGCTTGAAGACGCATCGTCATCTGTTCGCCGGAGAAGACCATGATGCCTCTGATCTCGGAGAGCAGCCATGGACCCGCGGTGCGTCGATCGCAGTGCTCACCGTGGTGACCATTCTCGTGGCCGTGATGAGCGAGATGTTGGTGGGAGCGTTGGAGTCGGCTTCGCATCAATTGGGGCTCACACAAGTCTTCGTCGGCGTTATTCTAGTCGCCCTCGTGGGTAATGCAGCCGAACACTCCACGGCAGTGATGGTAGCCATGAAAAACAAGATGGATCTCGCCTACGGTATTGCGGTCGGGTCTAGTCTGCAGATTGCGTTACTTGTGGCCCCATTGCTTGTCTTTGCCAGTTATTTCTTCGGAGCCCCGTTGGATCTGATCTTCACACCGTTCGAAGTGGCAGCGGTGACGATCTCGGTCCTAATCGTGGGCTTTGTGGCGATGGACGGAGAATCGAACTGGATGGAAGGTGTGATGTTAGTGGGGGTCTATTTTATGCTTGCGATTGCCTTCTTCTTTTTACCAGCCTAGCTGCATGCTGAAAAAGTCCGCCAGCTTCGTTCTCACCTCGAAAGCATCCTCAACGTAGCCCACCTGGAGAACAAGCTGTCTTGGCGGCTTGGGGCGGGCGGGTGAGAAATGCTATGCCTCCGGTGCTTCCATCGGCTGCGGCCTTGCTGACCGGCGTTTTGAGCATCCTGCGAAATTCCCAGATGATAAGATGAGCAGACAAACCAGGCTCGTCTCACGACGCTATTCTTGTATCAGACTTTATCCATGTCGATGACCTCCGTGGCCTCCCACAGATTCTTCTGCTCCGCATCCGCTAGTTCCTTCACCCGATCTTCCTCCGTCTCTTCTCCGAACTGAGCCACGTGTCTTGGCGCAGACGTTTCATTTTCTGGCGGAGACGAATGTGTCTCTAGTGGTGGCTGTCTTTTCCGCTTTTTTGCCGGGTCCATATTAACGGGCATGGGAACTCCTTTGGAATCTGTGTTCAGTTTCTATCTGAACGAATGAAGAAGTCAATGGAGCAGAGAGAGGGTTACACAGCCTCCGGCTTCGTTGTATGCTTGAACTTGAGTTCCAAGATGTTGTTAGAACAACAGGCCGGCGATGGTGTCTGCTTGTAGACGGCCTCGTGCCGAGAGTCTGCTGTATTCACCGTCTTCTTCGATCAACTGTTGCGCGAGTAACTGCGCGGTGACGGTGGCATGCCCATAGTTTTGAGCATGCCGGTGAAGATGCTGTGAAGGAATGCCTCGAATCAGGCGTAATCCAAAAATCACGGCATCGCGGAGTTGTTCATCCTTCGAGAGCTTGGTGCGATCTTCAATAGGAAGGCGGCTTGCCGTGAGTGCTGTCTCGTAGGCCGTGAGATCGGCGACGTTGCCGAATCTGGTTCCGTCTAGATAGGACTGCGCGCTTGGGCCATACCCAAGGTATTCGCCATTGGTCCAATAGAGCAGATTATGCCGACAGGCATATCCCGGCTTGGCATAGTTCGAGACTTCATACTGCTCATAACCGGCATCGCCGAGTATCCGTTGGGCCGCTTCGTCCATTTCAATCTGAAGACCTTCGTCCGGCTCTGGACTTCGATGGCGCTGGATGTTGGCGGCAAGTCTTGTATCTGCTTCAACTGTGAGGGCATAGCAGGACAGGTGGGTAGTAGCCAATGAGAGGCAGTGGCCCAATGTCCGTTGCCAGCTCTCCAGACGTTGACCCGGGAGTCCATACATCACATCGAGATTGATGTTGGTAAATCCGGCGGCTCTGGCACGAGCCACAGCTGTGACGGTTTCACTGACGGAGCCGGGCCGTCCGATTCTGGCGAGGTCGCCATCCTCCATCGATTCTGCGCCAAAACTCATGCGGGTGACGCCGGCCTGATAGAGCTGTGCAAGATCCTCTTCGGAGATGGTGGAAGGGTGTGCTTCGACGGTGATTTCGCAGTCTGAGGTGAGGGAGAGATGTGTGCGAATTTCCGACAGGATTGTGGTGAGCTGAGTTGCGGTAAGAGCTGTCGGTGTGCCACCTCCGAAATAGACGGATTGGACAGGCCGATGTGCGGCGACGTGTTGCTGTGCCGAGAGTGTGATCTCATGCTTGAGGGAACGCACAAAGGCTTCCGCACGGTTTTCGCGATGGATCTCAAGATAGAAGGCACAAAAGTCGCATCGTTGCCGACAGAAGGGGATGTGGAAGTAGAGGCCGAGGGGAGGAGATGTCATGACAATAAACTGAATCCTTGTGGTTTTGAAAAGTCCCGTGCAAGAACGATTTCAACTTCATCCTCGGGGGATTTCCCGCGATTGCGTATATGCGCCTGCCAGGCCCGGTGTTGACGCAACGATTCGAACAGCACTTTGAGGAGATCCGGTTTGATTTGCGCTTCCCACTCGCGCACCCAAGCCTGGTTGTCTTCCTCGCCTTCATAGTCGTCGGGAAACGAAGCCTCAAGGCTGAATCGCAGGATAAAGGTTTTTTCTTCGTGGTACATACGACTCCTGTTGATTGCGAAGTGGCCGGTTCGATCTTATAATGTCTCCTAGAACAAGGAGTATACGCTATGCCTATCTTCGAATATGTCTGCGGGGAATGCAATCATCGATTCGAGCTGTTGGTGTATGGCTCGACACAAGCTGCCTGTCCACAGTGCAACACCACGAAATTGGAGAAACAAATTTCTTCGTTCGGGGTCGGTGGCACGGATGGCTGGGTGCTGCCGGGCAATGGTGGAGGCGCCTGCGGAAGTTGCGGTGACCCGCGCGGCCCAGGTTCCTGCTCCACGAATTGACCATGGAGTCAGGCGATCAGACTCTGCAGCGCGCGATCGCGACTATCTCCCAGTCCGACCCGCTCATCAAATTGCTTGAACAGGTCAAGCGTGGACGGATAAAACCCACCGATGTCGGGCTACGCGCTGTAACCGACTCGTGGCTGGGCACCTACAGGAAAATTATTGAATCCGGTGGATTCAGCAGACAGGCCTTGCGCCGCATCGATCCATAT
>JBBRRN010000247.1:0-5810 GCA_038200685.1 Nitrospirales bacterium | reverse complement strand
AACTCCTTGCGGTGTGTGATTCACAAGGCTGTCCCTAATGTCTGCGGTAATGCCTAGCTCTGCCAGTCCGGTCTTAAACGTGCGTCTCAAATCATGGAAGCGCCAGGGGAGTTTGAATTGATCGGCGTATCGGTGTGGCTGTTGCTTCTTTATCGTGGCAATATGCCGGTCAACGCGGGTCTTCAGCATCGAGAAGCCTGATATAGGCGTGCGCCCTGTGGTACTGAAGACGAAGGGACACTCTATCAGTCGTGGGATCGATTGAATGATCTGTACGGCCATCGAACCAAGTGGGATGACGTGTTCCTTACCGTTTTTTGTGCGCGTGCCCGGAATAACCCATCGTGGATAGCTCCCGTTCAGATCAACGAGTTCGTCGAAACGCATGCCGGCGACTTCACTGAGGCGTTGGCCGGTAAGCATCAGCATCTTCGGCAAAGCGCCAAATACACCGACCTCAACACAGGCATTCCATAACAGCGCCAGCTCTGCCGGTCGATTATGTAAGCGACTCCCATACAGATGCCGAGCCCTTGGTTCCTCAGCTACAGGGGGTTCGACATGATCGGCTGGAGAGTGCTCAATCAAATCCTTTTGTATCGCCCAATGGCAGAGCTTACGAAGCACCGCGAGGGCTCGATTGACGGATACGCCGACCCCACGCCCTTGCATCCTCGTAAGAAGCGCAATCACGTCACGGCGCGTAATACTGGCAAGCGGGCGATTGAACCACGGCGCGAAATCAGGACCTAACAATAACCCGGTGTAGCGTCTTAGCGTCGTGGGTCGAAGCGCCTTCTTTTTCTTGGGGTGATGCTGTTCAAGGAATTGTTCAGCGACCCGGCGAAATGTTTGTGCACTTCGCTTGAGTCCTTCCGCTTTCGCTTCTTCTTCGGTCTGCCGTGGGTCTTCCCCCATCGTGATCCGATCCTTTAAGGCTAAGGCTTCGCGTCGTGCTTGTGCCAACGTGAACCCGCCGGCACCATCTCGTTCAGCATATCGGCCAATGGTGAAACGCTTGACCGTTGATTGACCGAGAAGCCTTGTCATCAGGATCCATGATTTGGTGCCGCTGCTAGTAACGCGCAGGCCAAAGCCAGGCGTTGAGTTATCCCAGTAATCGAGCTGAGCCAGTCGGGGTTTCTCTTTTCCATTCAGAAAGGCCTTTGGTATAGGAAGTTTTTTTAATGCAAACGGCGTGAAGGCGAGGCGGTTGGGGTGTGTCGTTCTCTTCGTGTCGACCTGTGGCATGAAACCTCCTCAGTGATCGCGGCAGAGAGACATTGACTGGTAAAGGTAACCAGAGGTAACAATTAGCATGTAATTATGTGAAACGATCTGAAACGGAGTGTAACTCGAAATTGGCTTAAACAGCAAGCGTGTATGGGTGTCTATTGAGAAGCTGAAACGAAGTGAAATGCTGTTAATGGTATTGGCAGCGGTTTCGTAAACCGCAGGTCGTCCGTTCAATCCGGATCGCCGGCTCCATAGTGTTCGTGCCCTTTGACAGTGCAGCCATGTCCAGGCGGATAGGCAGCTCCGACTTCAGTTGCGGTGTTATTAGAGGCAGTTCTGAGTGTGTTCGATGGCATGCCCTCTTCTCGATTAGGTGCATGAGCCTTGCAGAATCCGTCGATCCTCTTCAGCCACTGAAATATACCGAACTGAAGAACGGCCAGACTCTCCCTCACAGCCCCTCCAGAGAATAACGATCCAGATGTAGCGCAGAGGAGATGCGATTTCTTCAGTACGCAATGGGGAGTATCGTCACGGCTGGCGTTGCGGTAGATGGGGCGGGCTTATACCGTGGTTCTTGACCTGGCTGGAGCCGCTTTGTTATTGAAGTATATGCGTATGCAAAGTCAGGGTCAGGCGGATAACTGTCTCAGATCACGCACCGCTCTCGGTGTGCACGTATTCTCTACTCTCCATAGCGCGGTCTTCTCTCTTTTGGGCCGTTGCAACCGCTCCTTCCGCTCTCATCCATATAGGGCAGTGAGCCCTCCTGCGCCGGCCCAGTCACCGCTTTTTCATTGCTGAGGAGAGAGCCTATGAGGCCAGGATACGCCATCGTACTCGTCTGTCTCGTCAGCAGCGCATTGCTTGTGATGACCGGCTGTGGAGGGGATTCCCCCAGTCGTCCTCCAGTGGCGACAGAAGCTACCCCCCCAACCATTCCACACGGGTATTCATCGAAGAGTATCCATGTCAAGTTTCAGGAGGGCACTAATGTGGAGCGACCCTTGGAAGGTCTCCCGCCTGGCCTCAGAGACGCAGTGGTGAGCCACAGTAAGCTGTTTAGCTTGCCGGAGCAGAAGCTGAATGAACTGCGGTCCCAGGAAAGGAGTCGTTTGGGTACGCCCTTGCCCGACTTGAATCTGTGGGTTGAAATGATCCTGCGATCCGGTACTGATGCGGCTGCTTTTCTTGCGGAGATGAAGCATGTGCCGAATGTAGAGATCGCCTCACCAGCACCGTTACCGCAGCCACCACCGTGGATTCCGCCTGACTTCACTCGGAAACAGGGCTACCTCGATCCTGCCCCCGGTGGCATTGAGACCCGTTTTTCTTGGACGGTTCCCGGAGGCAATGGCCACGGTGTGACGATCTACGACGTTGAGTACAACTGGCTACAAACGCATGACGATCTGAGCAGGGTCGGCGCCGTTATTTTGCTTTTGGATCCCGGAGATTCAAACAACCCACCTGGTTTTGAGGAACTGGGGTGCCCTGCTCCTTGTGACAGCATCAATAGAGAACACGGCACGGCCGTCCTTGGCGTAATGGTCGCGGATCACGATACGAGGGGCGTCACCGGCATTTCCTGGGGTGCTAAGATCGGTCTGGCTCCTGCCAATACGTTGAACTTAGGATATAACCCAGCCAATGCCATTATCTTGGCAGTGGCGAACGGTTCAGCAGGAGATGTCATCCTGCTTGAGCAACAGTATCCGGTATGTGGGTTGCCAAGCTTTGGGCCCATCGAAGTGCTTCCCTCTGTCTTCGAGGCGATTCAAACCGCAGTGGCGCAAGGTTTTGTAGTCGTAGAAGCTGCCGGAAATGGGGGGGTGAATTTGGATCAGGCTGCCTGCTCTGGCGTATTCGACCGGACCTTGCAGGATTCCGGAGCCATCATTGTGGGCGCTGGGCAACAACCGAGCAGTGGAGCGGACCGCCAACGCGAAGGGTTTTCCAGCTTCGGGAGTCGCATTGATCTGCAGGGGTGGGGATCTGCGGTCGTGACGGCAGGATACGGTGATTTATATATGGCTCCAGATCGTCCTGCCGATCCTGGTCTTTGGTATACAGGGGGTTTTAACGGCACGTCTAGTGCCGCAGCGATCGTCGCCGGTGCGGTTGCAAACCTCCAAGGCATTGCGTTAGCCCAGTCAGGGGTACCACTTCCTCCCTTGCAGACACGAACGTTGTTGGTACAGACGGGAAGCCCACAATTGGGGAATATTGCCGAGCCTATCGGCCCTCGTCCTAATTTGCTGAAGGCCGCTGCTCAAATACCATATGGCCCTCCCAGGTAACCCTCACCCCCCCGGTTGCTCAATTCCATTAATGCGAACAGTATAGATGTGATTCCGGTATCCATTCTCATGCCCGAGACCTTTCAGGCTTCCGATCTACACCCAACGATGGTCCGTTTTGGTGCAACCGGTACTGAGGCCGCTCTGGTGTAGTTTACCTTGGAGGATATTGATGGAGATGGAGCCTTCGACATGGTTCTCCAACTCAAGACCAAGAGGAGCGCAGCGCGGATGATCCGTGATGACGTCAAACAGACACCCGGGTATGTTCAGGCTCTAGAACATTGTCGGCCCAGGCAAGGCCCTGCGCAAATGAGGAGTAGGGGTATGACTCACGGGAGGCCAGATCTGTAGCAGCAATCCTGCAAGTGCAGGGGTGCATGCGTAATACTCCTCCGTTGCATCGGATGCCGGATCCATATATAAGTTTGGCCGACCAGGGGCGTTAATCAATAAATAACCCTGAAATCAGTCAGCGACTAGAACGGTCCTCAGCCCCGGAATCAAAAGGGGAAACCAGTTGAAACACATGATGCTCACGTTCGTACCCCTCTGGTCATCCGTTCAAGCTGGATCGTCAGCGCCACCCCTCGCTTCATGTGAGCTGACGCGTTCTGACACATCACAGTGGATAGAGACTGTGCCTTGAACAATGTATGAACAAACCTGATTTGTATAAGTCATCCCATGGACGTACATCCATATGGTCAAGGGAGGCTAGCGCAGGGATCATGTCGAGGCATCACATTCTGGTCGCTCTTGTGCTCGCCTTGGCGGCTGTGTGTCCTGATTTCTCATGGGCCGCAGACTTTGTCGCGAGGGTCACTACCGTCCATGAGGGCGATCGATTGACGATTCGCCACAAGGGCCACAGCGAAACGATCTATCTGAAAGACATCGATTGCCCCGACCTGAAGCAGCCCTACGGGAAAGAGGCGAAGCACGCGACCGCAGCCTATGTTGCGAACCGGGACGTGGTCGTGCGCGGCCTCACGCGAGACAAACAGGGCCGGGTGTCTGCCGAGGTCTTGCTGCATGACGGACGCAATGTGGGGCGCGAGTTGCTGAAGGAAGGGTTGGCCTGGTGGCAACGATCAACCTCCAACAATGCCGGCTTTGAGGTCATTGAGCAACTCGCCAAGGCTTCCGGCAAGGGCCTGTGGGTCGACTCCAATCCTGTCCCGCCGTGGAAGTGGAAAGCACCCAAGCAGACCAGCCAGAAGTCATCTCATTAGGCCGCTCCCCCTGTCATCGTCTCACGATCAGCTGTCACGACGTAACGGAACGGCTGGTTGGGTTTGGGCGTGCGAAATGGGTAGCAGGTGATCAGGATCAGGTGCCTTCCGTCCTCATCGGTGCGGATCGAAGCGGTGCGTGAATTGCCGTTGTTCGGTCAGGACTGAGGCCGCCGGTTCTGTACTGGGAGCCGGAGACCAGGTGAGCTGGAAGTCGCGGTCGGCAGGCACCGCGTCTTTCTTGAGGCTGATGTGATAGCCCCCGTCAGGATCGGGAATGACAATCACCGGGTGGAAGAGTGATTCCACCTTGGCGAATGGAAAGCCAGGAGTCAGCGAGAGGGATAGGCTGACAGGATTGATGGACCCTTGACCGGGCTTCTGCAACGGCGGGGTGATCCGTGAAGCATCCGGCACTCGGTCCGTATCCAGCATCGTGCCTGAACCGTTCGGATCTTGGTCTCCCACGATCACCGGCGTGCCGGGGATGTATCGCTGGCCGACGGCCATCGGAAAGCGGAGCTGAAACGTCCCCTGGTCGTAGCGGATGGTTTCCTGATACTCAATTTCCACGACGATCCGTTCCCCGGGACCGATGTTCGCCACTGAGGTGGTAAAAATATTCGGGCGTTCCTGTTCCACCAGGCCCGTCCGTTTCCCTTCCTGCTTGGCCTTCTCATAGACCTTCTTCGCTTCGCCCCGCCCCGCTCCTTGATCTGCCCCTCGATGATCCGTTCCCCCACGTGCATGCATGCGCAGGTGATCGACGGCGGCCGTCTCCGGGAGCGGGAATACATAGATCCCTTCGAGCGAGTCGCCTTTCTTCTGGATGGGATTCGTGAATTCCTGGCGCACAGTGGCGCGAGCGATGATGCCTGTTACGGCAATCTGCACGTCGGTCTTCAAGATCGGCGCGGCGGTATAGCGGCCCTGCTGATTGGTCTTGAACAGCAGCGTTCCTTCCGTGACATCGTTGATCCCCATCGTCGGAATGACACCTGTGCTAAGCGATTCGGCCGGCTGCGCACGCAGCGTGGTT
>JBBRRN010000246.1:0-5818 GCA_038200685.1 Nitrospirales bacterium | reverse complement strand
GCCATGCCGCGACGATTTGACGCACATCGTTCATGGAACGCGCGTTGTCCGCGGAGTTCGCCGGATTGGTGGTGTGGTCAATACCGAGAGGACGTCCGTTGTAGAGGAGCGGTGGATTGGAGAAATACTTCACGCGCGGGCACGAAAACAGTTCGGTCATTGATTGCCTCTTCTAGTGGTAGGATGGGGTCTTCATCCTTGTGCGGCCTGAGAAGCCCAAGTGGTGAGGTCATCAGAGTCTTCTAAGACCTCGGTCGGAACCTCATAATAATTTTTGAGCGTCTGAGCGGCCGAGGGCTTGAAGGGTTTCATGCCTCGGTCGCGGTAGCGAAGTGCGGTTATCCGATCGGTCTTGAAGTAGAGTCGGCTCTTGTGGATGATGCCAAAGAAAATGTCGTGTCGGTACAGCCCATATCCACCGAACATGGCGCGGTAGGTGACACTGCGCAGATCGGCAAGCTGATCCAGCACATAATATTTGAAACCATCATGCTTGGTCGCCATCGGCGGATCAGAGCGGCTTGCGCCCCGCGACTATCCGTACAGCAATGGGGAGTGCAATGCCATCTGTCCGGCGGTATTGGTTGGCAGAGGTGATGATGCGGTCACGCGCGTCTGCTTTCTGTTTATCGGACAATTTGGCGAACAGATTTTGAATCGGCGCGGCGATGTCCATGAGACTGGCGTAATATTCTTCTCCTGATGGAAATTGCACATCGGCGACGAATTCTTCTTCGGATAGGTTCGTGAGCCCTGCCTGCTGTAGCATTCCCGCCAAATCGCCTGGCTTCGCAAGCCGGAAAATTCCCGGTGCGGTTGGGTCTGGTGGCGGCAGATCGAGGAATTGCTTAATGACGGTAATCGGAATCATCAGATAGGGGTTCTTGTCCGGAGCCGACCAGACAGCGGCAGCCAGCCAGGCTCCAGGCCGTAACACACGTAGGATCTCTGCCGCCGCCTTCGGAATCTCTGGCAGAAACATCAGACAGAAACGGCTGGTTACTGCATCGAACGAATTCGTTTCAAGCGGAATCGTAGTCACGTCGTCCGCACGGAACGTCACGTTCGAGAGGCCCAGTGTTGTAGCCTTGCGTCGTGCAGCGGCAAGCATTTGATCGGCAAGATCTAGTCCGATCACGCTTCCGTTCGGCCCAACGGTTTGAGCCCCCAGGAGTGCCGGGTAGCCGGTGCCGGATCCAAGATCGAGCACGCGCATCCCGGCTCGCAGCCGGGCATCGCCCACGAGCCGGTGATTCAAAAATGCCATCTGCTCGTCGAAGAATCGATCCCACTTTTCCCAGCCCCCGGCGACCCGGTTCCAGTCCTGCCGTTGGCTTTCGATTATCTGTTCCGGTGTCTGCCCCATCATCTCGTTCCTTTCGGCCGGTTACTTGATCGTCTGCAATGTGTCACGCAGTTCCTTTACCTCGGCGCTCAAGAGATCAAGGTGCAGGTCGCGCTGTGGCTGGTCGCCTTTGAATTTCCAGAGCCGCTTGAAGATGGCCGTCAATTCCTTCTTGTGCGTCACCGCCAAGTCATAGGCCAGCGTCTTGGCCTGGGCGTCCGTCACACCGCAGAACGCATCATTGAGCGCATGGAACTGATTATGCAGATCATCGAAGGCGGTATCAATGCCTTTCCCGCCCTTAGCCTTGGCGGCCGTGGCTTCCATCATCGTCGTAAGGTTGATCATCGTCTCAACCCCGCTGGCGCCCTTCGCCTGTGTGGCGTAGTCGCCTGCTCGGGGATAGAATAGATAGCTGCAGCCGGAGAGCCCGACCAGCAGCATTGAAAGGGCAAATAATCCAATCATCCGTTGCATGGAGACCTCCCTGTCATCGTGAATACCGAGTTGAGAGAGATACTGGACAGTTCAATTGGCGACGCGGTGAACGATATGTTGTATTGGCCGCTATGACCTCCTCCTCTTGTACGATTGGGAAGACCGAAGCGGTTTCTACTTCACACGAGCGAACTCAAATCGATGCGGCAGCTCCCTTCCATCTTTGCTGAGCATCCATTCCTGGGTGAAATGATCCTGATCCTGAAAGGTAAACGAGACCTTGTACATATGTGCATCCGTTGGCTGGGCGAGATTCGTAATGTCGATGAAGTTGAAGGTCAGCGTCTTCGCGTCGCCTCCGGGCCTATCGACGCGCATACGCGGCTGGTTGCCGAGCTTACAGTAATGAGTCAGCATCAGGCCTGTTTTATCGGCATGGTACATCGTCATCATCATCGGTTTCCCTTCCGGATCCTTGCCTTGCCATTCGCCTACGAGTGAGGCCAGCGGGCCAAAGTCCTGAGGCGCCGAGGTATCAGCCTGTACGAGTTGGAACGGCACTCGGTGAAATGGTCGGAGAGATAGCCACACACGTTCGCCGACTCAGGCCTTTGCGACGCAGTCCCCGGAGTCCATCGAGTAGAAGAACTCTTCTTTGACGACTTTTCCGTCGTGAACTGTATAGAGCCCTGTTTCATCTAGGGTCATGCGTTTTCCCATATGTTTGGGCGTGACATCATACTTGAAATGCAGGATGAAGCGGTCGCCGTGGGGATAGGGCCCGTCAACTGTGCCTCCGTGGATCTCATGGTTGTCGACCCACCATTGATTCTTCTTCTTGACGGTCTGGATGCCCGTTTGGGTCTGACCCATGCCTGGCATCGCAACGGGTTCAACGCTCTCGATATTCGGAGAGTAAAAGCGATCGATCGCCTCCTGGTTCTTCCCCTACTTGCACAGAGCCGCCACTTCTTTTCCGATGTCCATGGTCGTCATGACAAGACTCTCCTTGGTTGATAGGTGATGGCTTCCGGGACTCGATGCATTGTCCACATTGCCTGAATGAATCCGCGTGGGGGTGCGTTCTTTCCTCTCTATCCCCGACGCGATACATGGCGATGAGTCTCTTATGGAATCATCACCAGTTTCTCCGTCCGTTGTTTCAAGGACTGGTCCTGCTCGGTCTTGTGGGTGGAGTGATGATGCGTCGCAATTGATTCATCGACGATCGCACCACAATTCAGGCAGCGCCAGCCGGAGATTTCATATCCTGCAGAGCCCAATCCAAGATCGTCATACCGTTCTTGAACCATCAACCCATTACAACGTCGGCATGTCATGGGGCACCTCCTTTTTCAACATCCTCGGCTGGTTCGAGTATTGAACGAACGTTCAATGCTCGGTCGAAAAATATCGGCTCAGTCTAAGATTGAGAGAGCGGTGTCCACTGTCTGTTTTACCGCGTCAGCCGATGCTCCGGACTTGATCATCACTATGGTTCCTTGCAACATCGTCGTGAGAAAGCGCGCCAGCGCTCGCGGATCTTTATCCTCCGTTAATTCGCCCTGCTGTTTGGCGCGGGCCAAGACTTGGAAGAATGTATCTTCAGCCATCTTCAACGCCTGGCAGAGTGTGCCTGCAATCTCGTTCTCGTGCTGCGCCAGTTCCATGACCGTGTTGGCGATCAGGCAGCCTCGGCGCTGCGGGTCGGCTAGGCCACTCTCGATCATGCCATGAATAAATCGACGGAGTGTCGGAATTGCCGGCCCTGGTTGGTTGAGGAGGGAGAACTTTGGTCCGACAAAGTTGGTGCAGTACCGATCCACCACTTTGAGGAACAGTTGGCGTTTGTCTCCGAACGTGTCGTAGAGCGAACCGCGATTCAGATCCATCGCGCTCAGCAAATCTTCTATCGATGTGGCGGCATAGCCTTTGTGCCAGAAGACCTGCATGGCCTTCTCAATGGCATCGTCTGGGTTGAATTCCTTCGGGCGGGACACCTGAGCTCTCCATACGTTCCGGTTCGGTGGGGAAACTATCAAATACTGGAACGATCGGTCAAGTATAAATATTATGCCGCCATGCCAGATGAAAATGCCAACTCGCTCAGCCAATTGGTGGCCTCAATTATTGGGCCAGGTGTAGGATCAGTCGTTCCGTGTACCCGCCTCGCAGGAAGCCACGGCTGTCAAGCTGTGGGGCTCTACCGATATCGACAGACGAGGCTATTTCCGAACTCAATATTCGAATGTATGATTCCGGCGTCGCCGAACAACAGGTCATGTTTCGATACCATGAAGTAAACAACAGAATCGATCTGGCGGGATTCGCGTCGCGGGTCGCGAATGCTGTTTCAATCGACATGCAAGGGGCGTAATGCAAGACATGCAGCGGGTCATTGACCACATTCGGCAGGCCTTTCACGACACGGAGCATCCTGGCGATGCGTTTTGCAGGGAAGCCACGAGGGCTGCGAGCCGGGTGAGTCGATCTCACCGTTCATCGGTGTCACCGATTGGTCGCAACTCGATCCGATACGGAGCGATGACCTGGCACGATCATGTGCGCTGCCGCCTTTCCGTGTTCACGAGAGAGGAAGCGCAAGCCATCGTGGCCTATCTGGAATGAAAACGGGATGCGGATTCTCACGGGCTCAACACAGAAGCGATCAACGCCGCGCTCGACTGCTTCTGGCGGGACCGAGCTGCGAACGGGCCGACGCATCAGGCCATTCGACAGTATCGTAACGAAGAAGCTGAATACCTGAGAGATATCGTGAGGGGGAAAGAATGAATAAGAAAGGGGGTAAGGCCGACCCAGTTGCCGAAGGCATATATCTGAATCGGCGCCTCACCTCGAATGTTGAATCGCGCGTAGTACGCGAGGCTCGTCTGTCGCGCAATGGAGAGGCTGGCGGATCTTTTCTTCATCCTGTTAGAATCACGCCGCTATGCCGATTGAAACGTTCACCGCACAAGTTGAGTCGATCAAGAATCTTACGCATGACGTGCGCCAGCTCGATCTACGTCTGATCGAGCCGAGGACGATCACGTTCAGGCCCGGCCAGTTTATCTCATTCGAGATGCCGGATCCGCAGACTGGCCGTCTCCTCACGCGGGCCTACTCCATCGCGTCTCAACCCAGCCGATCGGGCATCATCACGCTCTTGTTTAATCTGGTATCGGGTGGTCCTGGCTCCGGCTTTCTCTTCCATCTCAAGGCAGGAGAGAAAACGCACTTCAAAGGACCGGCGGGGCATTTCTATCTGCGAGACGATCCGGAGCGAGAACTGCTGTTTGTGGCCAGCGGAACCGGCATTGCGCCGATACGATCCATGCTGATGGCAAACGCGGAAAGTCACAACCCGAGATCGGCGACGCTGTTCTGGGGCTTGCGCAGCCAGCAGGATTTGTATGATCAGGAGGAACTGGCTGAATTGACCAAGCGAACTCCGACTCTCACGGCTGTCACCACGCTTTCCCGCCCTGATCCAGGTTGGTCCGGTGAGTCGGGCCGCGTGCTCCATCTGATCGAGGAGCGGATTACTTCAGTCAAGAATTTGGCCGTGTATCTCTGCGGGAATAGCGCGATGATCGCTGATGCCACATCGTTGCTTCAGAAAAAGGGCTTGTGCCCTATCTATCGCGAAAAGTATTACGACGGAGAAGGGGATGGAGGCTGATGATCTTCTGTGCTCGCGCAACGCGCGGTCTCGGACTCTCCTCGTTGTACGCGCGCAGTGGAAGACCAATCAGCCTCCATCCCTGAGAGGTAACGAGCGAGCTTGGAAGGAGCATTTAAGGTGAGCAGATGCCTCGGTTGAAAGAGAAAGTCGCGATTGTGACGGGAAGCAGCAGTGGGATCGGGAAGGCGATCGCGCTGCGGTTTGGAGCCGAAGGGGCAACAGTCGTTGTCGCGGCGAGACGGATGGCGCTCTGTGAACAGACCGTCGCACAGATTGTGAAAGAGGGCGGCGAGGCCTGGGCCATTCAAACTGATGTGGCCGATGAGCGCCAGGTGGAACGACTGATCGAG
>JBBRRN010000245.1:0-5829 GCA_038200685.1 Nitrospirales bacterium | reverse complement strand
GCGTCTCAAGATCGATCCCATGTCGTCGCTGAACTCCTGCGCCATAACCTGCTGGAATACGCCGAATTGCTACTGTTCCTTCTCTCCGCGATGACCTTCATCAATACGATCGTGGAACGAAACGTCTTTACGGCGTTGCGGACACGTCTCGTGTCCTTCGGCTTATCCTTGCGCGGAGTGTTTTGGCTGACCGGTATGTTGGCCTTTTGCATATCCCCTGTCGCAGACAATCTGACGACGGCGCTGGTGATGGGGGCTGTGGTACTGGCTATGGGGACTGGCAACGGACGATTCATCAGCGCGGCTTGCATCAATGTGGTGGTTGCGGCCAACGCGGGCGGTGCGTTTAGTCCCTTCGGTGACATCACGACCCTCATGGTCTGGCAAAAAGGCGTGGTGCAGTTTGGCGATTTCTTCGCGTTGTTCATCCCGTCTCTCGTCAACTGGCTCGTTCCGGCGGTCTTGATCTCCATCACGATTCCGCGTGAGAAGCCGTCAGCCAAAACAGCCCGCGTGCAGGTCAAGCATGGCGGCACTGTGATCGTGCTGCTGTTTCTCGTCACCATAGCCGGAACGGTACTCATGCATCATTATCTTGAGATGCCTCCGTTTCTCGGCATGATGACGGGATTGGGCGTGCTGAAATCCTATGGATACTTTCTCCGTCGTAAGGAGCTGGCAACGTGGGCAGAGACCTCCGCGCTTGAGAGCGAGAGTGCCGTGAGCCATCGCGAATCGCACAAGCCAGCAGCCAAGCCGTTCGATGTGTTCATCAGCATGAAACGTGTGGAATGGGATACGCTCATGTTCTTTTACGGCATTATGCTCTGCGTCGGGGGGCTCGGCGCGCTGGGGTATCTTGCTAGGCTGTCTGATTTCTTCTACAAGGATTTGGGAGCCACCACCGCGAATATTCTTGTCGGAGTGCTTTCCGCAGTGATCGACAATATTCCCGTCATGTTTGCGGTGTTGAGCATGAGCCCGGATATGAGCGTCGGCCAATGGCTGTTGGTGACATTGACCGCCGGGGTTGGTGGGTCGCTGTTGTCTATTGGGTCAGCAGCGGGCGTGGCCCTTATGGGACAGGCCCGCGGGATCTATACCTTCTCCGCTCACCTGAAATGGACATGGGCGATTGCCTTGGGCTATGTCGCAAGTATCGCCGTGCATCTCATGATGAACAGCGCGCTCTTTAGTCGATAGCCCGTAGAACAGTGAGAGTGTGATAGACAGGTCAAAAAATCAGAGCACACCTCACCTGCCACAACAGCCGACCGAAACGCATGTCCATGCGATTTTGTGGCCAACAATCATGAAGCAGGTGAGGCACAGTTTTTCTTGTAACCGATGCGGCGAGAAGGGTACTATAGCGTTGAGTGTCAACGCTGTGTCGCAGCTGCTAGGGGAGTCGCTCACACGTTTCAAGAACCTATTGACAACCTCGTCATCCTTGTATTTACTTAAAGATGCTGTGGTAACGATCCGTTCATTGTGCTCCATTCTTGTCTTCGTACTGCTTCTCTGCACCGTGTTCCCGGCTGCGCCGATCGGGTGGTCTTTCAATGGTATGTGCGGTTTGACCGGCGATACCGGGAGTGGGCAAGCCTGCGATTTCAGTGACGCTGGAGAGGCGGCCGATTCCGAGGACGATTCGCCGCAAGAGACGCCGGAGGATTGCGTCACGTCTCGCATAAGTGTGTCAGACTGCCGCTCAAGCCGTTCTTATGCCTCGAAGGACGAGATTCCTCCCTCCACTCTGCTCGTTTCCCAGCTGTTACATCCTCCGACCGCACACAGTTAGCGCAACGTAGAAGGTTCGGTTCGCCTTCGATCTCGACTGGATAACCTCATTATGACTCCGAAGGAGGCAGCACATGCTGGCTCGGTTTTTGACTTTTTTAGTGCTGATGACTGTACTAGTGGCGGGGGAAAGCGGGACGCCGGCGTCGTCTTTTGCGCAGACGAAAGAACAGACATCCTTGTTCACTCTCGACCGCATCGTCGACTTGGCGCTGGAACGGAATCCGGCGCTCGCAAGTGCCCGGAGCGTGATCGAGCAGAATGAGGGCGGCCAGATCCAGGCCGGGGCCTATCCCAATCCTACGATCGGAGCAGGGACGGCGAGTGCCGCGCTTCGAGACCCCAGCACCGGAACGCGCTTGATGGAGCATAATGTGACGGTGCATCAAACGGTGGAATGGCCTGGTATGCGAGAGGCCCGTAAGGACGCGGCAGACGCAGGTCTGGCCAGCGCAACGGTCGGTCTCGAAGAAGCCAAGCTCAATCTCATTACGGAGGTCAAGGGGCTATTCTACGAACTGCTGTTGGCGGAGCGAACGGTAGATCTTCTACAGCAGAACTTGGAGATTGTTCAGGAGGTAGCACGCATTGTCAAAGCCCGTGTCCGATCCGGCGAAGGTCCTCAATTCGAATCGGTGAAGGCGGAAGTGGAGGTGCTCAAAGCCAAGCAAGAGTTGACGAAAGCCAAGAATGTCGTACGCGTGAAACTTGTCGGATTGGACACCTTGACGGCGGGGGCCTTGGGGCCTCGGTACCAGGTGCAAGGAGATTTCCGGTCGCTCCGGGATCGTCTGGACCCGGAGCAGATGGTGAGGAGGGATCCATCACAACATCCCATTCTCAGACGCCAGGGGAAACTGATAGAGCAAGCAGAATCCACTGTCTCCAAGGAGCGGCAGGCTCGTGTGCCGAACGTAACCCTGTTCGGCGGGTATGCCAGGGAAGTAGGCCGTGAGGCGGTATTGGGGGGCCTGAGTGTGCCGACGCCCTTATGGTATCGTCAGCAAGGGCACATTGCGACAGCGCTCGGTAGCCAACGAAAAGAAGAGGCTGAGCTGATTCGCGCCAGGAACGACCTCATCCGTGCCATAAACCAACATACTCGTGAGGCGGAAACGGCGCAAGATCAGATCCTCGTCTACGAGGAAGGGCTCTTAAAGCAAGCGCAAGAAGCGCTTCGCATTGCCCAATTGAGCTTTCGCCGGGGCGCGTCCAGCCTCCTGGAAGTCCTTGATGCCCAACGGGTCCAACGCCAGATCACCGTAGATTACAATCAGGCGCGTTTCGAACTCTCCCTGGCGCTCACGCGGTATGAGCGAGCCGTGGGCGGTCCTCTATAAATGTGTAAAGGACAGATAATAGGCATGGTCACTTTCCCGAGCAGATGTACCGATCGATGCGGATATCATACATACCTGCAAAGCCGTCTGAGTGCGGCGTGCAGTGCCCTCTTCGGCATGCTCCTGTTGGCCTCCACTTTCATGGGCTGTGACCGTGCGCCAGCCCCGGCTGAGGAGAGCAGACCGAAACATTCATCGAGCGAGGCCCGTCTTGTCCGACTTCCGCTGGATGAAGTCACCCGGTCCGGTGTGACGGTAGAGCCGGTCGGACGAATAGCATTTCATACCTACCGTACCTTTCCCGGCGTCGTACGGCCGAACGAACACGCGCTGGCGAATATTACGACTCTCGTGCGTGGGCGGGTGGTCGAGGTACATGCCGATTTAGGACAGATGGTCAAGCCCAATCAGCTGTTGGCTGTGCTCCAGAGCGGTGATCTCGGACTTGCCCAGTCTGCCTATCTCAAGGCTCGCGCGCGACGACATGTGGCTGAACAGGCATATCAGCGGGCGGAGTATCTTTACAATGAGAAAGTCATCGGTCAGGCAGAAGCGCAGCGCCGTGAAGGAGAGATGATCGGTGTCCGCGCCGAGACCCAGGAGGCTCGAGAAGGGCTCCGGTTGTTAGGTATGAATGACAAAGAGGTCGAAACCCTCGAACGGACCCAAAAGATCCGCTCGCAGGTTGCCATCGTGGCGCCCTTTGCCGGCCGGGTGATCGCGCGGGATCTCACCAAAGGGGAGGTGGTTGAAACCACTCATAAACTGTTTGTCGTCGCCGATCTTTCGACGCTCTGGGTGGTGGGGAATGTATCGGAAAAAGATATCTCGTTTATGCAACGCTCGGCTGTCGTTCCGAATCAGCCGGTCGAGGTCCATGTGGCTGCCTATCCCGACGATGTGTTCCAGGGGACTATCTCGTATGTCGGCGACGTCATCGATATTGCTACACGGACCATGGCGGTGCGCCTCATCTTGGATAATTCCGACGGTCATCTAAAGCCGGAAATGTTTGCAACGGTTCGCGTCTCGTCCGAACAGACCTCGGATGTCCTGGTCATTCCCGAAGCAGCGATTCAGCATGATCGGGATCGCGTCTTCGTGTTTGTGCAGAAGGAACCTGGCGTCTATGAAGCGCGGACGATCAAGTTGGGCGAGAAGAACGGGGCTTTTGCCGAAGTCCTCGAAGGGGTGAAGGAAGGGGAAGTGGTGGTCAAAGAAGGCGCCTTTACCTTGAAATCCGAGCTGTTGAAACCCAAAGACTGAGCATGGTCGACAAACTTATTGAGTTTTCTCTCCATCGCCCCTTACTCATCCTCACATTCGCCGGCCTTCTTACGCTTCTGGGTGGCTATGCCTTCCGTACGATTTCGATCGACGCATTTCCCGATGTGACGAGCGTGCTCGTCCAAATCGTGACAAAAGCGCCCGGTTTGTCCCCGGAAGAGGTCGAACGGCTGGTGACCTTTCCCATCGAGCAGCAAGTCACCGGGGTTCCGCATCTGACGGAATTACGCTCGCTCACCAAAGTAGGGCTGTCGTTGATTACGGTGGTATTCGACGATCAGATGGACATCAACCTTGCCCGCCAACTCGTGCTCGAACGGCTGATCGAAGTGCAGGAGTACTTGCCGCCCGGGTCTGAGCCGATGATGTCGCCGAACAGCACCGGCCTGGGAGAGGTGTATCAGTACTATCTGGAAGGCCCTCCACATGTCGGTTTGGATGCTGCCGCGGTGGAACGCGAATTGATCGAGCAGCGAACGGTGGAGGACTGGGTCATCCGACCGTTGCTCAAGGGCGTCCTTGGAGTGATCGAAGTCAACTCGCAAGGCGGGTATGTCAAACAGTACCAGGTGCTCGTCGAACCGGAGCTCTTGCGCAAATACGCTCTCTCATTGGAGGAGGTATTTGTCGCCGTGAAGAACAACAATGCGAATGCCGCAGGCAACATACTGGAAACACATGCCGAAAAGTACATAGTCCGGGGCGTGGGACTGATCAGGAAACTGAGCGACATCGAGGACATCGTCATCAAGGAAGTGGGCGGCACTCCCGTGCACATCCACGACGTCGCGCAGGTACAGATCGGTCATGCCATCCGCCATGGCGCTGTTGTTTTGAACGGTGAGCGCGAGGTGGTGGCCGGGATTGTGCTCATGCTGCGCGGCGGAAACGCCCGCGACGTCGTAGAAGGCATCAAAGGCAAGATCGCCGAGATACGGGATAAGGGACTGCTGCCTGCAGGATGGCGAATCGTTCCTTTTTACGATCGCATTGAATTGATCTCCGCCGCCTTGAAGACTGTGTATAAGGCGCTGGGGGAAGGTATTCTTCTGGTGGTGGTCGTGCTGTTCGTGTTCCTGGGCGATACCAGGAGCGCCTTAATCGTGGCGGCGACGCTCATTCTGACACCGCTTGTGACGTTCTTCGTGATGGATCGGTTCGATCTCACGGCCAATTTGATGTCCTTGGGCGGTTTGGCCATCGCTATCGGCATGATGGTTGACGCGTCCGTGGTGCTGGTGGAAAACATCCACCGGCATCTGTCGGATCCCCGTCATCAGGGGCTGCCTAAACAGGCCCTCATTCTCAATGCCGCTAGGGAAGTCGCCCGCCCCGTGGTCTTCGGCATTATCATCATCATCATCGTCTTTATGCCGATCCTCTCGTTTCAAGGTATGGAAGG
>JBBRRN010000244.1:0-5846 GCA_038200685.1 Nitrospirales bacterium | reverse complement strand
GCGATGGGCACAGACATTCCCGCCTTGAACTGGGTATCGTTGGCATCGCCGGTTTCCAAGGAGCGCTTCACGACTACGCGCCAGGTCGGACCACTGTATCCGCCACCCTTCATAGAACCGGCCGGCTCCCAGACACCATTTCCGATGACATCCTGGTGCGCTTGGGTCGTCAAGGTGCTGAAGCCATTGGCATTCAGATCCTCGACCGAACTCACGCGCAGCGTCGGGTCAGACATAATGTTACCTGACCAAATGCCAGGATTGAAGGGCCCAAGGCTTCGGCCGATCCGGTCCGGATAGGTCACGCCGCCCGCTGGCTCTTCGAAATAATAGTCCCAGAAAATTCCTGGGTATTGGTCGTCAACGTCCCAGATACCTGCGCTATCTTTGCCGAGATCCTTCTGCCACTCGGCGTTCCACCGCCAGATGTTGGTCGTGCCGCCTGACTGACCCATGCACTGGAAGGGTGGCGCGCCAGCCGTGTTGACCGGGAACATGACCGCCGCCTGATCCCGGAAATCCTGGGGACCGATGGTTGTATCGTTCTTGGTCTGATCCTGCCATTCGATACGAAGACCCATCTCTTTACCGTTCGTCATGGCTTTCACAAACACCGACTTCACAGAAATATTCGGGTGCATCGGCGTGGTGATCAGCTGACCGCTCAGTGGTACGATCACCCCGGGCACGCCCTCCCATACCGGATTGGCGCCATCCATCGGGATCGCACCCTTGACCATCTTCGCCGGAATGGTCACCGGCTGGCTGACAGCCAACGGAACCTGCCCGATCGTCAGCATTACGCCCACGATCAACGCAGAGAGAAGAATACCGAGCACCACACGCTTACTGTGTGTCTGCACTACACTCATAGGATACCCCTCCTCTCAATTAAAAAAAGAACACTCAATGTCAGGCCGACGATCAATGAGGATTAGTCATGATAGAGACAATGGCCAACAGTACACCCACGATCACCGACACGACCAGAAGACCAATTCTTAAACGGTTGCTCTGAGGCTTTGACTTCGGCTTCTCTTCCGTTTTCATAGAATACGCCTCTTCTCAATGAAAAATAAAGAGCGGCGACCCAAAAATCTTCATCACACAACACACTACGAGGGTCGATTGAACAGACACAGGAATTAGGCCGTACCGACCGGCCCCTCCCCCTCTTTGTCATTACCTTGATCCTTCTTGTCCAAGAACGACTCTGCGCCGACTTCGTTCAGCAACAGACTCAACTCGTTTCCCTGATCCTGCGCACCGCACTCGTAGGCCTGGCCTTCCGGCGAATTGAACGTAGCCGGACGATAATCGGTCTCTGAGTAGGGCTGGGGAACGACGCCAAGGAACGCCACTTCAAAATCCATCCATTCCGCCATCAGGTCCGCCACGTGTTTGTAAAGCCCTGACCCAGCTTTCTTGACCAACATCCGGCAAAATAACGGAACCCATCGGCCAATATGATCCTTGACAAATTTTTTCTGCGCGTCCAGGACAATCTGCGTCTTGTCCGCTCCATCGTGACAGCGTGAATAGGATTCTTTGTAGGCCAGAAAATGCATGAACTCGAATTCGACGCTTAAATGGTCCAGTCGTTCATGGATGTCTTTAGATAATTCCACGCCGAACGCGCGATAGAACCCGGCGATATCGCCCATCACTTGCGATTGTGCGAACACATGGTCGTTTCCAAAAAGCGTTTCGTAGGGAGGACAATCGAGCGTGATCACGTTACTGAACACTCGGCGATGCTCGGCTTGCAGATCGCTCAGTTGCCAGTTGACACATTCCGATGCGACCACTTTCTCAATCTGATCGAACTGTTTACGCAGCAACACCAGCTTGAGCTTCGCCCGCTCACCACCGATGCCGTCGAGTGTTGAGTCTAAGGTATCGAGCGCGGCTCGTCCATCCTCGACGAACTCTCCGCATTGCACGTAATCGAGGAACTCTTCGTCCTCCGGATACAGCTGGCTCCACGACACAAGGAGGTAGAGCTTACTGCGGTTGAGGGCGCGTTCTACTGCAGGTGAATCTTTAATGGCCGGCGACACTGGTATGACCCCGGCCACGGCCTGAGAATTTGTTTGCACTGGCTGTTTACTGGTCATGCGAATCGATTCCTTGACTTACCCTCATGCCCACAAGATTTTCTGAGCTTGCGAGGTCAAACCTTTGACATGAAACTCCCACATGGTAGGTATCGGCTCAAGGGTTGTCAAGCACGATCTTCCCATTGGCAAAGAGATAATCCAAGTTCACGATTATTAAAAATATTTCTTTTCGTGAACCGCACCACTTCCCTAAGGTTTCCCCTCTTGCATTCAGGCCTGCCTTGTGGATCATGAGCGCAACGACACCAACAATCTCACCGGTGTGACCCGAATGGCCACGCGATCGTTCACGGTCAGGCACACCTGCTCACACAATCCGCATCCGACGCAACGCTCAGCCGTCACCACAAGCCGTTGTTGATCGAAGTCCATCGACAAGGCATCCGTGGGGCATTTCGATGCGCAGGCATGGCACCCCTGCCCTGCCGTGCAGACACGGTGCGACACCACTGCGAGGCCCATTCGTATCTGCGCTGGCCCTTCGACCGGGAGCAACGCTTCAGTCGCACAGGCCGTAATACAGGGCACGTCCTCACAGAGATAGCACGGCATTTGATCGGCAAAAATTACGGGGGTCCCGTTCTGCGGATGGAACGAAATCGACCCGTATGGACAGACCTTGGCACAGTCACCGCATTGAGTGCATCGCTCTAAAAATAACGCCTCGTCAGCCGCGCCTGGCGGGCGCAGCCAATCGGTTCGCACTGAGGGTGGAACCGGTTGTTCCGGCGCAGCATGCTGGTGTTTGGAAAACTCTTGTGCCGCTCTGGCAACGGAGACGACCGAGTCTTTAAGGAAGTCGCGACGTCCATAGGTCGGATCGGTGGCCACAATGATGCCCCCGTTACATGACACCGTCGGCACGCAGCTTATAGACCTCGACACAACGGTCACAGGCCCCGAACTCGATGTCCCAGCCAGGGTGATTCTCGCGGATGAAATCGAGCACATAGGACTCGAGCTTGTTACCCATATCCTCGACCCACGAATAGGTCGGAAACCGGCACAGCGGGCAGGGAAATCCCGGCATCAACATCACTTTATTTTCTGTTTCTGGAACCTCGCCTCCCTCGACATCCACCGCACGGTCCATGACGCGTAAGGTATCCGACGCCATCTCGATCAGTTCCGAGTGGGTAAAGAAACTCGTCTGCCACAACCCCTCAAACACCGATTTCAATTGTGGCGCGGGAATTTTGCGGTACCAGGAGCGAAACTCTTTGAACCGGTCTTCTTTCCTCAGCATCGGCTCTTTGCCGGCTACCGTTAGCCGGCTGTCCACAGTGAGACTCCACAACACTCGATACCGTTGAAGAATGAGTGTTTCCTCGCCTGGATTTTGCCCGACCTTGGTATCCGGGTCGTACCCAAACACCGGATCCAGCATGTCAGAAATATGCAACAATTCATGGCGGCAATAGCGCGTGAGCGCAGGATCGTAGAATCGACGTGGAATAAGCTTGATCCCGACACCTCTCAACCCTTTTTCTTCGAACTCTCGGGCCAGTTCATGTTCGACGGATCCCCACTTCCTGAGAATATCAACGCCTTCCTGATCTTCCTTCAGCACTCCCTTGACCAGCACGATTCCGACTCGTTCTTTCAGCAACGGATATTCGTTGAACGCATCGCGGATGATATCGGAAAACCCCCAGGTCCCGAACATATACTGGTAGAGCTTCTTGAATTCGCTCTCTCGATCGTCAAGCGTAAACTTTTCATAGATCGGATCGGCCAATTCGTGAAACTCTTTATAATAGGTCGGGTCGCCTTCCCGTTCCGTCTTTTCGACGAACGAGTCGATGACCTCTTGCAGCAGTGCGGGCTGAAAACGAAGTTCCATACCTGTCCTTTGGGAGGCGCGCTAGGAGTCTGCTTGACTTGCCGGCAAAGCTTCTCTTACGATCTCAAGAATCTGACATGAATTATACTGGCGCGAATCGACGGTTTGCAATCAAACCGATCGCCGTACTCCGCTCCACCTTGTTTAAGTTGTAAGGATGCACATGGCCGATCAGACAACTTCCCAACTTGACCCCACTCTCTCACCGCTCATGCCAACCGTATTGGGAAGCGGCGCCACGTCGATCGACTCTCTTGAATATTGGAAGACAGGAGCACGGGAGTTGACTACGTTTCGAGGCCATTCACATGGAGTGTGGTCGGTAGCCTTCGCACCGGACGGATTGACCCTCGCGAGTGGAGGCGCCGACCGACTCGTTCGCCTGTGGGATATTGAAACCGGACGCCTCTTACGCTCGCTGAGGGGACATACGGCGGACATCCGATCCGTCGTCTTCACGCCAGACGGCCAGACGCTGGCCACTGCCAGCGAGGACCGGACCATCCGCCTGTGGAACCCAACCACCGGCGAATCGAAGAAACTGCTCTTCACACGCTATGACCACAATGTCGTGAGCCTCTCGCTCTCACCCGACGGCCTTATGCTGGCGCGCGGCAGCCACAATAAAGACATCAAGATTTGGGAAGTCACCACCGGCACCGAGCTCATGACCCTCCTCGGCAAAGACCAGTATGACCATAACTGGTCTGTCTGCGTCGCCTTTTCGCCGGATGGGACCCACCTTGCCAGTGGAATGGATATCGGTAAGATCAAACTGTGGGAAGTCTTACCCAGTGGCGAGGAAAAAATCCTGCACAACGGCCACTGGAAAGAAACCGAGGAAGACACCAGCGAAACACGTGGATACTTCGTTGAAGACGACGGTGGATTTCAAAAGCCGATGAGCTATTGGATTGGCGCGATGGCCTTTACTCCCGATGCAAAACTGCTCATCACCGGAAGCCGAGACGAGACGATTAAACTGTTCGACATGCCCCACATGGCGGAACAACGGACACTGAAGGGCCATAGCGGCTGGGTACGTGCCCTCGCCGTCACAGCGGACAGCAAGGTACTTATCAGCGCCGGCGACGACGCCACGATCAAATTTTGGGATCTATCGAACGGTCGTTGCTTCAGAACAATCAAAGCCCACACCGCAGGCGTTCGTGGGATTACGCTGTCACCGGATGGAATGAAACTGGCCAGCGCATCGTGGGATCGGACCATCAAGTTGTGGGAAGGTGGAGCAGAACCTCAATAGTAACCCTTACTACCCTCGCCATTCGCACCCTAAAAAAAGCTCCTACGGAGGTGGGGTAGCATGCCCTTCCGCTCCAAGCCTCCCGGAACGGCCCTTTCGGACTCTGCCAGGCGGAGTAGAAGCGTGGTGAGCCGCTTGCTCCGGCGATGGGTCGAACCACATGACCAGTCGCTGCTTGGTTCCGCAATTTGTTCCGTTCGAGGCTTCGTCTAAACGGAACGTCGAAAAGTGCTCGCCATCGCCTTCGGCGACCGCAGCGACAGGCCATGTGACCCATCGCAAGTCGCAGCTAGCCCCTCACCATTTCTTGAAGAGGGACGAGAGCCCCGTTCCTCCGGCGAATTAGGCTTCAAGGCCATGCCACCCCTGCCAGTAAATCTTCAGCTAATAAAAAATAGAAAGGCGACAGGCCGCTTACAAGCCTGCCGCCTTAACGCTTCGCCACATTCAGTGAGTTACGCTGGTAGTTATTGTCCTAGACCCACTTAAGACTCACGATTTCTTTGTTTCCCACTTGGATCAGGCTTCTTTTTCTTCGTCGGCGGTCTCGTAAATGGAGGGTTGACCCTCCCCTGATTTCACAGACACCTCCATAAGTGGGAGAATCATGAAATCGGAG
>JBBRRN010000243.1:0-5861 GCA_038200685.1 Nitrospirales bacterium | reverse complement strand
GATCGATTTCTTCGAAAAAGTCCGCCGTTTCTTACGCTATGACGCCAGCTGGCTCGACGTCCTGACATATTTCTTCCTCAAAGTTCCTGCGATTTCCTTCCAAATCGCACCGCTGGCGATTCTTATGGCCACACTGCTCACATTTGGCTTACTGTCCCGAGGCCACGAGATCACAGCTATGCGCAGTTGCGGTATCAGCTTACTCTGGATTACCTCCCCCTTTATTGCCCTTGCCGCGGGGATGAGCCTCGTGCTCTTGCTTTTCAGTTCCACCATCATCCCATTGGCCGGAAGCAAATCAGAGGAGATCCGGACCACGCGTATCGAGAAAAAGCCGCCCGCTGCAGCCGTGACACTCAAGCAGCCCTGGACACGAGTGGGCGCCGATAGCCTCATGCACGTGACCAGCGTCTCAGTCGGCGGAGAACTCTTGGGTGACATACGGCTCTTTCATTTTAATCCCAACTTCCAACTGGCCGAGGTGACTGAAGCCGACGAAGCCCGCTATCACGACTCCACGTGGACCCTGTACCAGGGGCGATACAGACGATTTTCCCCCGATGGAACGATGTCGACCACCGAATTCGATCATCAACCAATCGGGTTAACCCTCATTCCCGATGACTTCACCACGTGGCTCGCCGGCGACTCCGAGTTAATGACGTTCCATGATATCAGGGCCTACTCCAGACGGCGACAGCAGCACGGATCTCAGGCGGCGCGGCTGACGACAGATTATTACAGTCGAATTGCGTTTCCCTTCGTCACTGTGATCATGGTCCTGGTCGGGATTGCGTTGAGTCTGCGCCGGAGCGGGGCCCGTGGGGGCGGCATGGCCATAGGCCTCGGGCAGGCGCTGGCCGTTGGCTTCTGCTATTGGACGACACACTCAATCGCGATCGCCCTGGGCCGTGGCGGGGTTTTGACGCCCTTTATCGCCGCATGGATGGCGAACGTACTTTTCATGAGTTTTGGTCTCTATCTGATGTTCAAAGTGCGCTACTAGGTCAGGATGCTGAAGAAACCCGCTAGCGTCGTTCTCGCATCGCTCAGAGCTTCAACGTACCCCAGCGGGTACGCCTCACCTCTTCGCTCGCTGCGGCCTTGCCTGCGGAACGGCGCGTCCTGGCGCGCCGGGGTCGGGCGGGTGAGAACCGAGGCCTTTTTGAGCATCCTGCAGGGTGTACTCCTGTTATCCCAGACGTGCGGACCGGTGAAATGCTGACATGCTCACAGAGTTTTCAGCAGTCTGCCACCCAGCCACGATCAACTAGTTGACTGATCCAAGCGCATCCGGTAAGTAGAGACACCGTGTACTAAAGGGACTATACAAAGATGCGGACGCGTGTTGTCGTCACAGGAATGGGGATCGTCTCTCCGATCGGTATCGGAGTGAGTGAGTTTTGGAAGGCTGCCCTTGCCGGTCGATCCGGGATTTCAGCCATTACCTCGTTCGACCCCTTTCCCATGGACGGCTATCGCTCTAAAGTCGCAGGCCAAGTCCGTGACTTTGCGGTCGAAAGGTTTATCGACTCAGCTCACGGCCAACGAGTGGACCGCTACGCGCAGTTTGCCCTCGTCGCCACGAAGGAAGCGTTGGCTGACTCGGGTCTCCAGATGGCGAAGGAAAACCCTCACCGCGTCGGAGTCATCGTTGGAGCCGGCATGGGCGGGATGGTGATGGGCGAACGTGAGATCACTCAACTCTATCAGCAACAGAAACCCCATCGTGTCCATCCGAACTTTATCCCCGTCATCACCCTCAATTCTGCCTCCGGTATTATCGCGATGGCCTTTGGCGCCAAGGGCCCCAACTTGACCATCTCGACTGCCTGCTCTTCCAGCGCCCATGCGCTCGGTCAGGCGCTCCATTGTATCCGTGAGGGCCGAGCCGATGTTGTCATCGTTGTAGGCGCCGACGCCAGTATTACTCCTCTCGTCTTCGCCGGATTTTGTTCCCTGCGCGCCCTCTCCTCCAAATTCAACGATCATCCGGAGAAGGCCTCTCGGCCCTTCGATCGGTCACGAGACGGTTTCATCATGGGAGAAGGCGCCGGGACCCTTATCCTGGAATCAGCCACGCATGCGAAGAAACGCAAGGCGAAAGTCTATGCCGAGATTGCCGGTTACGCTGCCACCAGCGAGGCCTATCATATGGTGATCCCACGGGAAGATGGTTTGGAAGTGGCCCATACCATGAGGCTGGCCCTCGCAGACGCCGAGGTTACACCGGCGCAGGTGGATTACATCAATGCGCATGCCACATCGACGACTATCGGCGACGCCGTTGAAGCCAAAGCGATCAGGCAACTCTTTAAATCGCGCGCGGACAAAATCGCGATCAGCGCCACCAAGTCGCTGATCGGCCACACGCTCGGAGCGGCCGGCGCAATCGGGGGCATCGCCTCGGTGCTGGCCCTTCACACGAAGCAGATTCATCCTACTGCCAACTATGATGATCCGGATCCAGCCTGTGCATTGGCAGGACTCTCCCGTTCAGCACAAGACCGTCGCGTACACGTCGCCTTACTGAATGCCTTTGGATTTGGCAGCAACAATGCTGCTGTGGTATTGAAACAGGCGACTCAGTAGAATGCGATTCAACAAGGCTGCCCTCGTCGTTTGTGAAGCGCAGAGCGTTAGAATCTGAAACAACGGAAAGAATCCAGAGATGGCAACCGACCCCACCATATCACTGAAAATCCGCACTGCCCTGGGCGAGTATTTGAAACGAGACCCTGCCGTCATACTCGTCACACAACATCTGCGTGAAGATTTAGGTCTTGATTCGATGGCGGTGATCGAACTGCTTTATCGTATCGAGGAGGCCTTCGATCTCCAGATCCCTGACCAAGACCTGGTCGGGCTTACGACAGTCGGCCATGTTGTCACCTATGTTGAGAAACGGTTGGGGAAACCAGCCACACCCGCGAGGACCAAGAAGCCGATACAGCCGGCTAAGGCAAAGGGCAAGAAGAAGGCGTAATCCCATATGGCAACGCACGCACGCACGCCTATCACACTAAGACAGATCCACGATGTGGTCGGGGGAGACCTTGTGGGGTCACCACACGTTTCTGTGACGAACCTAGCTGGCTTTGAAGAGGCAGGTCCAAACGATCTGACCTTCGTCACTGGAGATCGGATACTCAAAACAGGCCGACCCACCAGCGCAGGAATACTCCTTGCTCACCGACGTCTGACAGAGGTCGACAACTCCCACATCGTCGTCCTTAATCCCGCACTGGCCTTTGCGCAAGTCGCCCGCACCTTCTTTTCCCCCATCTCCCCTCCCCGAGGGATTGCCGCAGGGGTTGTCCGTGGGAATGACACCCGGATCGGACCTGATGTCTCAATCTGGTCCGGAGTCACTCTGGGAGATCGGGTGACGATTGGGGCACGGGTCACACTCTATCCCGGCGTGTTTATTGGCAACGATACGAGCATCGGGGACGACACGCTACTGTATCCGTATGTCGTGGTGAGGGAAGGCTGTACCCTCGGCGAGCGGGTCATCATTCACAGCGGCACAGTGATCGGGAGCGACGGATTCGGCTATGTACAAGACCAGGGCAGACACTACAAAATTCCCCAGCTCGGCGGAGTCACGATCGAGGACGATGTTGAGCTCGGGGCGAACGTCACAGTCGATCGAGCCACACTCGGCCAAACTGTCATCAAACAAGGCAGCAAGATCGACAATCTAGTCCAAATCGCCCATAACGTCACGATTGGAGCCCATTCCATCCTCGTCGCACAGGTCGGAGTCGCCGGCAGTACTCGCGTGGGGCATCACGTCATGATTGGTGGACAGGCAGGGCTGGCAGACCATCTCGTCATTGGAGATCACGTGATGATTGCTGCTCGGGCAGGCGTCAACCGCAGTCTCGAACCCAGCCAAATTGTTTCAGGAGCCCCGGTAATGCCGCATGAAGTCTGGGTAAAAGCCCAAGCCGTGATTCCACGACTCCCTGAACTCAGACAGGCTATACGTACGTTGGAAGAGAGGATGAAGCAGCTTGAGGCTTCGCTCGTCACTCCTCAAAATCCCAAGAAGAAGGCAGGGAAAAAGCGTAAGCGGTGAGGCCTATGCGTCGGGACGCTGAGCCTCTGAGCGATGCGAGAACGAAACTGGCAGACTTTTTCAGTACCTTGTTAGTCCACCACACCCCGCCAACAGAATAACTTGGCCCAATAGAATCCCGCCCATGGCACCAACACAGAAGGCAGCAGGTCGAGATCGCCGCGCATGACGGCCGCAGCTGAGGCGCCGAAGATCAGAACTGCCCCGGTAAGAGAGATTGCCGTGACAAAGCCACGCCCCGGATGCTCGATGGCAGGCACGTCCGGCTCAGGCTTGGGCTTCCTCGTACGTTGCGCCACAGCTGTTCTTAATTTTGCCGCATACACCCCAGGAAATGTCTTAAAAAGATAGCGATGATAGCGAGCCTGCCCAAACCCGCAGGCCGCACCAACCACGATTAAGACCGAGCTGCTGAGGAATGTCACCCAACTGTAGGTATGACTTGCCAGTAATTGATAGCCAAGCGCCCCTATCCCACCGACCATGCAAATGAGTCCGATCGTCCCGGCAGGAAGGAGAATATGGGATCGGACATAGTTACGCGCTTGCTCGTCAATCTTCTCAGGTCGCAACACTGTTACAAGTTTCGGCATTGATGCATGCTCCTACCGTATCGACTGCCAGATTTCTCCTTCTCGAGAAGAGCAGGCAGCAAAATGGTGGATCATACCATCCTTCAGGGGCATGATACATGGGCGAAAAAAGGTGATTCGGTGTCTCTATCAAGTCTCGTTCGACCGCATACTCAATCTCCCTGATTTGATGAAAAATTGTGGATGACAGGTGAATAACCATCAGAAGACATGCCCGATTTTCATGTCACAAGGACTCATCTACGCACTCCATAGTACTTAAGTAGGGGGAAGCGCAGAAACGCTATGTAAAATCAATCATTTCGACGCCATCAGTATTGAATGCCTCGATAGGGAAGGCGGGGGGAGAGCAGAATATTGCTCCCCTCACTTGCGGTGTCCACAAAAGATGTGCACGGCATGTGGATAAGCGTGTGGATAAGCACACAATAGCTCGTCGGATACAACACCTCACAGATTACCCAATCGATAGGCAATATAGTCAGTGCAATTTCAAGAACATGCAGTTTCGCAACAGAACTTCAAATCGGAAGAATTTCTCCGGTGTCTCGCGTCAGGAAGGCAAAAACGACCCGTGAGCCTGCACACAACGTAGACTAGGCCTAGGAATTCGCAGATGCTGGAAGGTGTTGCTAAACAACAAGACGGGCGTCAGGTTGCTCGCACCGACCCAGCGAAAAACACAGCGGCACCCACTCTCCTGACATGAGGATTTGCGACTCTCTGCGGTTCGAAAGGGCCCTTCTGATGCTGATGCTTAACTCGGCATAGGTGAATTTCACAACCTCGCAGGAACAAAAAGAAAATGCGATAGGTTTTATCCATCATCGCGCAGTACACAGAGATGGAGACAGATAGCGCAAACGTGGGGATGGTGTATGGATTTGAAGACAGGAACCTGTCCAGCTTGACTGCCCTATTGGTCTTCTGACTTTAAGAGATGGCGGGCATATAATAGGTGATATGGGATTGGCCTGGGATAGCAAAGGTAAGACAGACCGCGCCAACGCTTTGGACTCTATAAATTGGGAAAAGTAGAAAGACGCACATGAACAATCTAGCCAAGTTCAATGTACTTCGCCTCTATCTACGCCAACAGTTCCCCAAGCACCATATCGCTGATTTCGAGGAAGGTACCAACCGCGCGCATGTCTTTCGTATCGATGGTCCACATGGCCACCCTC